>JABMQA010001308.1 GCA_013203545.1 Bacteroidota bacterium | reverse complement strand
TCAGAAGTATTATCGATGTTGATTTCAGTTACAAACTATCGCCCATGTTGTATGAGGAAAGCTATCCTGATTATGCCCTGAGAGCTGATAACATGATAGAATTGTTGGTGAATTATTATCCGAATGTCAGTGCTGGTTCATCATTGGAACGTTTAGGTGCTTTGGGATATGAGGTCATTCATTCCGATGATTTTGGGCATTACACGCATATTTTGGCTCCGGTTAGGGATATTAAGAAAATTGCCGGTGAACCATTTGTGATGTATCTGGAACCCATTTATCCGGTCCCGGAACCTGAAAATTATACCGGTAGAACTTTGCATCACAGCAACACCATTGCAAACGACTACAATATGGGTCGTCATTATGATGGAACCGACGTTCATGTCATGTTGCAGGATGATGGGATAATAGGACCTCATATCGACTACGAAGGCAGGATAGGCGGCCAATTTCTCAGTAGTAACTCAGGTGATCATGGTGACCATTGTGCCGGAATTATCATGGCAGCCGGAAACCTCGACCCGAAAGTCAGGGGAAATGCATTTGGATCAACACTTTATGTGTATTCAGCATATGATTACCCGGGATTTTCGTCTATTCCCTCAACCTACAATTCCTACGATATCCGCATAACCTCCACATCTTACAGCAATGGTTGCAATGCAGGTTATACAACACTTGCTAGACAACTTGACCAGCAGTCAAGGATGTTTTTCTCGCTGATGCACGTGTTTTCAGCCGGAAACGACGGAAATTCAAACTGTGGTTATGGCGCAGGCCCCGGATGGGGTAACATTACAGGTGGGCATAAGGCAGGAAAGAATGTGATAGCCGTTGCAAACCTTGATTATACTGATAATTTGTCCAGTTCCAGCAGCCGCGGGCCTGCACATGATGGCAGGATTAAACCCGATGTGGCCGCTAAAGGATCTGATGTTTATTCAACAACAAATCCCAACAGTTATGTTTATAAATCAGGTACATCTATGTCATGTCCCGGAACTGCGGGTACGCTGGCACAGCTTTACCAGGCCTATCGTGACATAATGGGCGCTGAACCTGCCGGCGGATTAATGAAGGCATTGTTGTGCAATACTGCGGAGGACCTTGGAAATCCCGGTCCCGATTTCAAATTTGGATGGGGACGAATAAATGCGTTGAGAGCTGTTCAGGTTCTTGAAGAGGATCGTTTTGATTCGTCTTTTATTGCGCAGGGTGGAATCAACACACATGTATTTGAAGTTCCTGAAAATACGGCTCAAATGCGGGTGATGGTTTACTGGACCGATTTTGAGGCCTCGGTGAATACAAACTGGGCACTGGTAAACAACCTGGATATTACAGTTACCGACCCCGGTTCTGAGACTTGGAATCCCTGGGTGCTTAATCATTACCCACATGCCGATAGTCTTGATATGGATGCTAAAAGAGGTACCGACGACAGGAACAACGTTGAACAGGTTACACTTGAATATCCCGAAGCAGGTTCTTACACGCTTACGGTTGATGGCGTTTCAATACCCCAGGGGCCTCAGACCTATTATATCGTTTATGAATTTATTCCTGAAGAAATCATCCTGACTTATCCATATGGTGGTGAAAGCCTTGCCCCGGGTGAAGAGGAAACAATCCGTTGGGACGCTTTCGGAACGATGATCCTTTCCAACTCGAATATACTTTGGATAATGGCGGCACCTGGAACCTGATTCACGACAACCTGGGTGGTACTTTAAGGCACTACGACTGGGATGTACCAACAGCTGTTACCGGACAGGCATTCATTAAAATAACGAGAGGTGCTTCCACATCTCAAAATATGGAACCCTTTTCAATTATCGGTATCCCCCAGAACATTAATGTGGATTGGGCATGTGACGATGCCTTACATCTGAGTTGGAACGAAGTGTTTGGGGCTACATCCTACGAAGTGATGATGCTTGGTGAAAAATATATGGAACCGATAGGAACAACGTCGATAACATCCTTTATTGTTGAAAACATATCTTCATCATCCGAATACTGGTTTACGGTAAGGGCAATTGGCGAAAACAATACACAGGGCAGAAGGGCAATTGCCATCAACAAATCACCTGGAACCTTTGATTGTTATGCCGTAGATGCCAAACTGGAATCGGTACCTTCGGCCGATTGGGGAATTTTCCAGTCGTGTAT
>JABMQA010001307.1 GCA_013203545.1 Bacteroidota bacterium | reverse complement strand
GGCTTTAACATCGGGGAGAATTTCAGGGTTAACGAAAATGCCGGCTTTGCACACCAGCTCAATCCAGCCATTGCAGTAAACACATGTGGGAATTTTATCATCACATGGGAAGACGACCGAAACGACTCCTGGGAAATTTTTCTACAGCGATACCATAGCGATGGAACGCCGGTGGGAAGCAATTTCAGGGTAGAAGATGCCATATATGGCGATTATCAATTGGGCCCATCTGTTTGTATGGATGATGCAGGAAATTTCAGCGTCACCTGGCTGGATAATCGCAATGAAGATCTCGACATATACTGTCGCCGCTTTAACAGTGAAGGAAATGCAACTGGTAAAAGTTTCCGGGTTAACGACGATAGCGGAAGCAGCTACCAGACCTCCCCTTGTATTTCTACAAACCAGAGGGGTCATTTCATCATTACCTTTACCGATTACCGCAATGGCAATGCCGATGTATATGCACAACAATATTTACACGATGGAACACCATATGGATATAACTTCCGGATTCCTGATCAATGTGAGCTGGAGCAGTCGTGTTCCAGGGTAGTTCTGGGTGATAACAGATTTTACACCACCTGGCACGACAACCATACCGGACAAACCGGATTCGACATCTGGGCCAATGCGAAGGATTGGGATTATTGGGTTGGGATCGGAAATAGCACACCCGTTGAAACCTCACCCCTGCCCTGTCTACATCAAAATTACCCCAATCCTTTCAGTCAATCCACCACAATAAAATTTGATCTACCCGAAGCAGCAAAAGTTAAAATAGAAATCTGCAATCATTTTGGCCAAAAGATAGAAACCCTGCTCAACAAACCTATGTCCCCGGGTTCACATGAAATTGAATTTGTTGCCGGGAAATTACCGGGGGGCGTTTATTTGTTTAGGATTGCGTCAACCTCCAACCTAAATGCAGGTGAATTTCAGCAGGTGAAGAGGATGGTGGTTTTGCGTTGATTATGAATATCTTACTCCAGTTGTTCTAATAATGATACAGAAATGGATACAAACAAAGAATTCGATCACTCCCGGGAAGTGGAAATTTATGATGATGAGGCTGAGGCTACAAACTGGCTTGGCCCCGAATTGTTATTCGGACTGTGTTTTAAATATGTAAATGCCGGCGAAAGAATCCTGGACATTGGCATTGGGACCGGCTTAAGTTCAGTCCTGTTCCAAAAAGCAGGTTTGCATGTTTTTGGTATGGATATTTCTGATGATATGCTGGAAATTTGCAGAAAGAAACAGATCACAAATGATCTCGTTAAACATGACCTGATGAGCAAACCTTATCCATATACGGATAACTCGATGGATCATGCCATTTGCGCCGGTGTAATGCAATTCTTTAAAGATCTCTCACCTATCTTCCGGGAAGCATCCAGGATATTATGTGATAATGGCACATTTTCTTTTGTTGTTGCCGACAGGGCAAGTGGTGAGAATCCCGAAATACTTGTGGGTCATGAACATACGCATTCGGATGAATCAATAACTATGTATCGCCATAGCCCGGAGCAGATTAATCTTTTACTTGAGCAAAATGGCTTTGACCTGAAAAGACAATTGAAATTTCCGGTGCAAATGGATCGTGAGAAAACCAAAATATTAATCACCAGAGCGTATGTTGTGTTAAAAAATTAGCATATGAAGACATTAAAACTAGAAAACATGAAACGATATGCTGATACCCCAGCTATCGGTAATAATGAACCCGGCATCTACCATTCATACATGAGATCGTTGGCAACTGCCATAAACTATATCAATGGGGAACTGGATCCAGTTTGGTTAATGGGGAGCACCGCTTTTGCTTTTAGAATATTTGTTAATGAAACCATGTGCCCGAGTGCCATGAGTATGTTTTCGTTTGAACGAATCCTTCCGGAGGCTTTGGAACAGGCAGGTTACAATTGCATTTATGTGCAAAGGATGTGGGATGAAAATGACAAGGAAGGAATCATGAGAAGGGAGGCCCACACCAACATAGTTGCTGGAATAAACCGCGGAGTGCCGGCTATTGCCTGGGATTTGCATGAAGCGGAATGGGGATTAATTATTGGTTTTGACGATGAACGGGAACAGTATTTTATTTTTACTCATGATGGATTGGAATCATTTTTACCATATAACAAATTGGGTAGGAACGGGATTGACATTTTATCAGTAGCCATACCCGGCAATCCCAATTTACGCAAACGGGAAGAGATTATTATCAATTCGTTAAAAACAGCAGTAGCCCATGCTATGGGCAAAGAATGGATTGACGATCGCCCGGAGTATCAGGATGGACTTGCAGCGTTTGATTTGTGGGCTTCCATATTCGAAAAGTGGGCATGGATTATTGATGCCGGTAAAAGCGACAACATTGGCTTGGATATATTTGGCTTTTCCCGCTATTATGCCGGGCATTATTATTCAGCCCGTTGTTATGCGCGTGACTGGCTCAATGATATTGCAGAGGGGAATCAGCATCTACAAAAGGCTGCATTGGCTTATGGGCAGGTGGCTGATTTATTGAAACCGTTATGGGTATATTTTTCAAATGAGCAGAAGCCTGAAAGTCAGCAATTAAAGACTTTTGCTGAAATGATAAAGGATGCAAAACATCTTGAGGGGGAAGGAATTGAATTAATTAAACAACACATAAAACAATTAAAGAAATGAAAAACCTGACATTTTTAATCATCAGCTCACTTTTGATAACAACAGTCTCGTTTGCGGCAATTGTCAATGTGCCTGCAGATTATGCTACTATTCAGGAAGGTATTGATGCTGCCTACAATGGCGATACGGTTCTTGTGCAACCCGGGTCCTATCTGGAAAACATCAACTTCAATGGGAAGAATATAGTTGTTGGCTCATTATTTCTAACAACAGGTTATCCGTCTTACATAACACAAACAATCATTGATGGCAATCAGAACGGGGCTGTTGTGACATTTGAGAGCTGGGAAGATTCAACCACGATAATATGTGGATTCACCATCACGAATGGGTACAATACACATGGTGGAGGAATATCATGCTTTGATAGCAGCCCCTGTATCAGGCACAATATCATCACCTTGAACCAGGCCTATCAGGGTGGTGGCATCAAGTGTAGCGTATCAAATTCGCGGATTGAACATAACCAATTCCTGGGTAACAGCAACTGGCCAGGACAAATATCAGCTGGTGGTGGTATTTATGTGTGGCAAAGTGAACTGGTCATTTCAAACAATGAGTTCAAAGATAATTATTCAGCACGGCACGGTGGGGCCATCCACCTCGAGCAATCAAACACACTCGTAGTAAACAACATTATTAGCGGAAATAGCAGTGGCATGCTGGGTGGGGGCATCTGTTGTGGTGCGGCATCAACCGGAAATATAATGAACAACCTGATAGTTGACAATATTGCCATGTTTGGAGGGGGCATTTTCCTGAGTGAAGTGCCTTATCAAATAGTGAATAATACCATATGTCTGAACTCAGCTATAGATGGTGGGGGCATATGGTGTGCAAATGGCGCCTCAATAGAGGTTGTGAACAGCATCCTCTGGAATAATGCCGCCGACAGTACCGGAAACCAGATTTATCTATCTTACTGTCAGGCGGATTTTAATTATTGTGACATTCAGGAAGGGGAACCGGGAATCCATATCGGCAGATTGGTAACCTTAACTTATGAGGATAATCTTGAAACAGATCCTCAATTCCTGAACAGCGGGGAACACCCCTGTTCATTATCCAATGGTTCAGAATGTATCGATGCGGGGACGCCGGATACCAATGGACTGTTTCTACCTGAATTTGATCTGGCGGGAAATCCACGCATTAATGGTGGCAGAATTGATATAGGCGCCTATGAGTGGCCAGGGATTGTAGGCATTGGTGACGATACTCCTTTGCCAAAGCGTCTTATCCTGGGTCAGAACTACCCAAATCCATTTAGCCTGACCACCCTGATTTGTTACAACCTGCCGGAACAATCAAACGTTAATATTGTGATTTACGATATGTTTGGAAGAAAAGTGAGACAACTCATAAACAGCACACAGGATGCAGGTTACAAATCAATACGATGGAATGCAACGGATGACTTTGGCAGGCCTGTGTATTCGGGAACTTTCCTATACCGGTTACAGGCAGGGGAGTTTGTGCGCACAAGGAGGATGATGATACTGAAATGATCAAACGAAAACTATATAAATAATAAAAAACCCAACTAGGAGGACTTACTATGAAAAACAAATTACTTATTATCTGTATTTTATTACTTCCCCTGTTACTTAATCATCATCCCGTAATTGCCCAAACCCTTCCTGATTTCCTGGTAAATGAACAGGTATGTAAAGATGGTTCGGAACAATCCATGCCAGCCATAGCTGGAGATGGAAAGGGCAATTATGTAGTTACCTGGATGGATGACCGAAATGGATCAGATCTGGAAATTTTTGCCCAGATTTATCTGAGTGACGGGAGCACATCCGGCAGCAACTTTAAGGTAAATGATGATGAAGGAACTACCCAGTGGGGGCCTGCCATAGCAGTTGATCCGAATTTGAATTTTGTAATTGCATGGATCGATAAGAGAAACGGATTCCAGGGGGATATTTACGCACAACGTTTCTCAAGTGACGGAACAGCACTGGGAAGCAACTTTATGGTCAATGTTGAACCCGGAGACGAGGAACAGAGTTACCCGACTGTATCAATGGATAGCTGCGGGAATT
>JABMQA010001306.1 GCA_013203545.1 Bacteroidota bacterium | reverse complement strand
GACGACTGAGCGGCCCCGATAGCCATCGGGGGAAGTCGGTTTGAAGGTTTGAAATGTGAAGTTCGAAATTAATATCGTACAATACATATTCCAGAGAACTTTTAACGACAACATTTGCCCATGAGAAGCGAACCTCGTACTCCTCAACCAATGCCACAATCTGACAACCATCGTTATATTTTTCATCGAATTGAACGAATTACACAGATTAAAGCACACGAAACATATTCGTTTAATCCGCGAAATTCGATGATGCTTCCAAAAGTACTCATCGGATGACTTGGAGTCATCCGATGAGTACTCACATTCCGGATGATATTTTCCCCTACTTTTGCCCACAACAATGAGCAGCACCATCAAAGCCCATATTGCACTATTTGCGGCAAGCATGATCTTTGGGATCAATTACTGGGTGGCTAAAGGATTGATGCCTGATCACCTTTCTCCGCAGCAATTGGTTTTTTTAAGAATTTCCGGCGCAACGCTGCTTTTCTTCGCCTTTTCGTGGATTACCGGTACGGAGAAGGTTGCTACCAGGGATTTGATGAGAATTGGCATCGCCGGTATTTTCGGTACTACGGTCAACCAGTTACTGTTTTTCATCGGACTCAACCTTACCACACCTGTTGATATGGCCATCATCCATGTTTCCAATCCCATTTTTGTTTTGATCATTGCAGCCATTTTCATCAACGAAAAAGTATCATTCCTGAAAGTGGCGGGAATCATTTTAGGTGCAACAGGTGCTATTGTACTTATCGTTTACCGGGGCGAAATTTCCTTTTCTTCCAACACATTTACCGGCAACCTGCTGGCCTTGCTTAACACGCTGGCCTATGCCATTTACCTGGTCATTATCAAACCGGTCATGGCCAAATACAAGCCCCTTACGGTGATGAAGTGGGTATTTTTAGCCGGATTGATTTTTGCGATACCTTTTACCTTCAGCTCGATGATGTCCGTTTCATTCCAATCGTTCGGCAACAACACATGGATTTCAATGTTGTATGTAATCATGGCTACAACGTTTCTTGCTTACCTACTTGTTATTTATGCATTGAAACGTGTTGAGGCGAGTGTTGCCAGTTTTTACATTTACCTTCAGCCTGTTGTTGCAACGGTGATTGCGTTGTGGTTGGGGATACAGGCACTCACCCTCTCGAAGTTTTTTGCAGCTATGCTGATTTTTACGGGGGTTTTTCTGGTATCAAAAAAGAGGAACCGGGATATGCTAAAGCAGATGCCTCAACGGTAACAACAACCACTCAAAAAATTTCTGAATGGCCGGCCGGCGTTTCCAGGTCTCATAATCGAAAGGTTCACAATATTTCATGGTTTCATTGATGTGATCTTTAACCATCCTGATAATTTCAGGGTTCGTCCCGACCAAGGCAATTTCGTGCATGTACCTGAAGCTTCGGTAATCAAAATTGGGTGAACCAATGGAGAAAATCTTATTGTCGATTAAAAGAATTTTTGCGTGCAGGTTATGTGGTATGAAGTACAGAAATTTGATGTTGTGGTTGTGTAGCATTTCCAGGTACCGGCCATGTAAAATATTTACCATCCGTACGTCAGATATTTTTGGGATGATCACCTTCACTTCAACACCGCGGTTTGCCGCAGCTATCAAATCCTTTCTTAAAATAAAACCCGGAAGGAAATAGGGTGACTCGATAACTATTTCGCGTATGGCACTTCTGATCAGCCTTTCATACCGTTTTTTAATCCTTTGCCGTGTTACCGATGGGACATCGCGGATAATTTCAGAGTCTTTATACCTGATTGTTTGTGTCAGGCTTCTTTTGTAACGAATGTATTTATTGTAAATCTTAAAATCCTGGACAAAAACCTTTTTAAAATCCAAGGTAATGGGACCTGTCATCCGGAGCATGCTTTCACGCCAGATAAGGTTGTATTCGGTAATGTTGGAGGAACCCATGTAACTGATTTGATCGTCGATGACCAATACCTTGCGGTGATTCCGCCGATGGCTCCTCGTAAAGAGGTCAAAGTTGATTTTAATCTTTTCGAAATACCTGACCTCTCCGCCAAATTTGATCAAATCTTTAAAAAAATCATCCGGAATTGAACTGCCACCCCAGGAGTCGATCAAAACCTTCACTTCCAGCCCCTCTTTAGCTTTTCTTGTCAACGCATCCCTGAATTTTATCCCGATGGTATGTGTACCGAATTTGTATGTTTCGATGTAAATTAGTTTCCCTGCATTGAGAATATCATCCAGCATCGCATTGTAATACTTGATGGGATCGTCAAACAGCAGGAAATCCGGTTGTGTAATCTGGGCCATGTAATTTGGTTTCAATGACGTTTCAAAAATACGAAATAATATGATTTTAATGAAAAAGTGAGCACGATAAATTTGCCATTTTTTGAATTATTTAAAAAGGGATTATTCCTTTACTTCATTGAACAGTTATTTCGATCCGCCGGACTTGTCTGCCGGTTGGCGGATCAGTCGAACGCTGGCGGAGTGAAATCTAAATTACAGATTTGTGTGATATTAGATTTATTGCTGACACTACTACCAATGACAACTTTTTGTCGAAGACTGATGTAAAAGATAATATAGATTTCTCAGTCGTCACGCCGGGGCGTGACTCCATCGAAAAGACAGGGATTACTGAAGTTGATGGTGAGAGGAAAGAGCGGGCGCTGCGCGCCCGCTCTTTCCTCTCACCCAAGTTTAGCCCTATTACTCCTGTCTTTTTGATCCGCCGGACTTCTCCGCCGGTTGGCGGATCAGTCGAACGCTGGCGGAGAGAAATCTATACCGTATTGTCATCACACTTTGAGGCCGCTTTTCGGAGGATTGGGACTCGAAATGACAAGACTGTGATTACAGGGGATGCCTTATAAAAAGTTGTCATTAGTAAGGAGCTTGCGACTGAGGAACCTACTCTTTTTATACTGGCTATCAACACTTTTCAAAATTTTAAAATATGTGGGATATGGTAAGGCT
>JABMQA010001305.1 GCA_013203545.1 Bacteroidota bacterium | reverse complement strand
GTTGTTGAATTGACCTGGAAGCGTCCGCCCCCGCGGACCTTCCAGCGTCAAGGTTTGGCAAGACCTATAAATGTAGATTTCGTTGATTGATCAATCCCCCCGGCCCCCCTTTTAAAAAAGGGGAACAGTTCACCTATTGGCCCAATCCCCCTGGCCATCCCGGTTTCTTCGGGATTTGAAATAGGGGGACAAGTGCAGGACAGATTGTTGTTGAATTGACCTGGAAGCGTCCGCCCCCGCGGACCTTCCAGCGTCAAGGTTTGGAAAGACCGGCCCTAATTTGAGAATTGGCGCAAATGTTGAAACCGATTACGTCAAAGACAAAATTATTTTATTGTTCCATTAATTCTTTTTAAACAGGAATTTATAGACCAAGCCGGCCAGGATCGCTCCAACAATCGGTGCTACCCAGAACATCCAGAGTTGGTCAACAGCCCATCCTCCAACAAAAATGGCCTGTGAGGTACTTCTTGCAGGATTTACAGAAGTGTTGGTGACAGGGATGCTGATGAGGTGGATCAATGTTAGCGCAAGGCCAATGGCAATGCCGGCAAACCCTTTGGGGGCACGCTCGTCGATTGCGCCAAGGATGATGAGCAGGAACATAAAGGTCATTACAATTTCGATTACCAGGGCTGATAAGATTCCATATCCTCCGGGTGAATGTTCGCCCTATCCGTTTGCGGCAAAATTCCCGATGGTTTCAAAACCTGCCTGGCCGCTTACAATTACATAAAGGACAGCTGCGGCTGCAATACCCCCTAAACCTGGGCTATGATATAAGGTACCAATTCGGAACCTATAAACTTACCACCGGCCCATAAGCCGATGGATACTGCCGGATTGAGGTGGGTGCCTGAAATAGAGCCCAAAACATAAGGAAAGTTTTAAATTCATAATTAATATATTATTATCCACTTTAATTGCAGACCAAAAGCAACTACATTTTAAACTTCAGTATTATACTTTTTTCCTGCCTGATGATCGTATATTCGATTTTCTCAAGTGGTTTAATAGCAGGCCCCTTCACAGGTATGCCTGCATCGTTAAAGGCTGATCCGTGGCATGGACACACCAAAATATCGCCTTCCACCTTGTTTATACGGCAACCAAGGTGTGGGCATTTTGAAGAAAAAAGTTTTAAATCATTCCCGTTTTTTACAACAATAACACGCCCCAAAAGATGTATCCCCTCCGGCAACGATGACTGAATGGTAATTTCCTGTTCGGATAGATTCAGTGCCTCCGAATCCTTTACAGTATCACTCCACAATTTTATAAGAGGTATTAGTAAAGCTACCCCCGACCACCGGAAGAAATGCTTTCGGGATATTTTAGTATGATTATCAGGTTTTTTCACCGATTAGGTTTTGATAAAACTTTGCAACAAAAATCGTCAAAATCTTACAAATGAGAAAAAAATAACTACTTTTGCACCCCTGAATTTGCGGTATATGGTTTTAACGCCTAAAAATCATATGCTTGCATAGGATAAATAATAATTATTAACCAGGATGCGATGGCGACATCCAAAATGAATTAAATGAATGTCTAACGAACTAGAAAAAACAAGTCAGGAGCCCGAAGGTACAATCGATCCGATTGAAGCGCAGAACCAGGAGCCTGAAAACAAACAAGAACCTAAGGAAGAGGTTATTGAAGAAGTCAAGGAAGATGTAGTTGAGGAAGTTGAAACGGTAAAGGCAGAAGTAGCCGAAGAGCCGGAAATGACAGAACCTGTTGCCGAAGTTAAGCCTGAGGAACCTGTTGAAGTAGAAACTCCGGTGGAGGAAATTGTTGAAGTAAAAGAAGAAATCAAAGAACCGGAAGCTGAAACAGAACCAGTTGAAGCAGTAGGGCCGGAAACACCTGGGGAAATGGAAACTGAACCTGTTGTGGTTGAAGCCGAAGCTGTTGTAGAAGAAGAAAAGCCAGTTGAGAAAGAGGATATTGCACCAGTAGAAAAGCCCAAAAAAGAAATGCCCTTACCGGATGAATTTGATTGGGATGCGGTTGGCAAGAAGCAGGAATTTTACACAAAGAACGAAAGGGAGAAGTTAGAAGAACTTTACGATAAAACTTTCAGTTCGATTGCCGAGCAAGAAGTTGTTAATGGGACTATAGTTGGATTGAATGAGCGTGAAATCGTTGTAAACATCAACTTTAAGTCCGATGGTGTATTGCCTAGGGCTGAGGTTCGTTACAATCCGGATATTAAACTGGGCGATCATATCGAAGTATATGTTGAGAGCCAGGAAGACCAGAACGGTCAGTTGATCCTTTCTCACAAAAAAGCACGTATCCTCAAATCATGGGAGCGGGTAAATGAAGCATTCGAAAAAGAAGAGGTAATTAAAGGATACGTAAAGAGCCGCACAAAAGGTGGTTTGATCGTGGATGTATTTGGTATCGAAGCCTTTTTGCCCGGATCACAGATCGATGTTAAACCTATCCGCGATTACGATGTTTTTGTCGACAAGGTTATGGAATTCAAGGTTGTGAAAATCAACCACGAATATAAGAATGTTGTTGTTTCGCATAAAGCCCTTATCGAAAGAGAGCTTGAGCAACAAAAAGCTGAGATTATCGCCAGGCTCGAAAAGGGACAGGTACTCGAAGGAACGGTTAAAAATATCACCTCTTACGGTGTATTTATCGATCTTGGTGGTGTGGACGGACTTGTTCATATTACCGATTTATCCTGGGGCCGCATTAACCACCCTGAAGAGATTGTGGAACTCGATCAGAAAATCAAAGTTGTTAATCTTGACTTTGATGACAACAAGAAACGTATTGCATTGGGTCTTAAGCAACTTACTCCTCATCCGTGGGATGCTTTGGATACAAACCTCAAAGTTGGCGATAAAGTAACAGGAAAAGTTGTTGTTATTGCTGATTACGGTGCGTTTATCGAAATTGCCACTGGCGTTGAAGGGCTGATCCACGTGTCGGAAATGTCGTGGTCGCAGCATTTGCGCACTGCACAGGATTTCCTTAAAGTGGGCGATGAAGTTGAAGGGGTAATCCTTACCCTCGACAGGGAAGAAAGAAAGATGTCGCTTGGAATGAAACAGCTTATCCCTGATCCATGGGAAAACATCAAGGAGAAATATCCGGTTAGTTCGAAGCACACAGCTACCGTCAGGAATTTCACCAACTTTGGAATTTTTGTTGAACTCGAGGAAGGTGTTGATGGTTTGATTCATATTTCTGATCTGTCATGGTCTAAGAAGATCAAGCATCCTGCTGAATTCACAAAGATCAGTGAAGCTATTGAAGTAGTGGTACTGGATGTTGATGAAGAAAATCGTCGTTTGAGCCTTGGGCACAAGCAGCTTGAAGAGAACCCATGGGATGTGTTCGAGAGTGTATTTACGGTAGGATCCATTCATAGAGGTACTGTGGCCACTTCCGGTGAAAAAGGTGTAGTTGTTACGCTTCCTTATGGTGTTGAAGGTTTTGCACCATCGCGCCATGCACAGAAAGAAGATGGTTCGATGGCCAGGGTTGACGAAGCCCTTGATTTTAAAGTTATCGAGTTTTCGAAGGAAAATAAAAAGATCATCCTTTCACATTCCAGAATCTTCCAGGATGCAAAATATGCAGAAAAAACCAAAGAAGATAAAGAGCAGAAAGCTGTACAACGCCATACAAAGCAGGCTGTAAAAAAGATCAAGGATTCACTTGAAAAGACCACACTTGGTGATTTGGGTGGATTGGCTGAACTGAAATCCGAAATGGAACAGGAAGCCCGTGAAAAGCTTGAAAGCTATGCTAAAAAGCAGGAAGAAAAAGCGGCTAAGAAAAAAGCCAAAGAAGAAGTTGTTGTGGTTGAGGAGAAACCTGCGGAAACAGAAACAGCAGTTCAGGAAGAACCTGTTGTAGATCAACCGGTAGAAGATGTGATAGTTGAAGAAACCCTTCCGGTAGAAGAAGTGAAGGTTGAAAAAACCCTTCCGGTAGAAGAAGTGATAGTTGAAGAAACCCTTCCGGTAGAAGAAGTAAAAGTTGAAGAAACCCTTCCGGTAGTGGATGAAAAGAAAGAAGAAGTTGAACCGGAGAAAACTACTGAAGATAAAGAAGTTACAGATACGGATAAGAACGAGTAAAGGAAACGTAACTTTGTATAACAAAAGCTGCCTCGATTGGGGCAGCTTTTTGTTTTTTTACCAGGTGTGAAGTTATTCGTGCAGGGATTATAGATTATTTATCTATTTTCGCCATATTATATAAATGCGCATGATATTTTCAGTCACCATATTGGGGAGTAGTTCGGCTACACCAACATCTACACGAAATCCAACCAGTCTTCTGGTTAATATCAATTATAATTTCTTTCTGGTAGATTGCGGAGAGGGGACACAAATGCAACTTAGACGCTACCGGATAAAACTCCAGAAAATCAACCACATTTTTATAAGTCACCTGCATGGCGATCATTTTTTTGGATTAATAGGTTTGATCTCAACTTTTCATCTGCTGGGGCGCGATAAAGAGTTGCATATTTATGCCAACAAAAAACTTGAAGAAATTATACGTATTCAGCTTGATGCTTCACAAACCGTGTTAAAATTCCCGATTTGTTTCCATCATACAAATCCGGATGAGCCGGAGCTTATCCTGAAAAACAACATTTGTACCGTCACATCTTTTCCATTGGATCACAGGGTGCCAACCACCGGATTTATGATTACAGAAAAAAGCAGGGCACTAAAAATTAAAAAGGGATTTTTAGCAAATCATGACATTAGTGTTGAAGATATCATAAAAATTAAAAATGGGGAAGTTTTTATTGATACTTCCGGTAATATCTACAGGAATGCGGATATCACCATAACACCACCGCCGCCAAGATCGTTTGCATATTGCTCGGATACAAGGTACTTCGAACCGGCTATTCCTTTTATAAATGGGTCTGATCTGCTTTATCACGAAGCCACCTTTATGGAGGAAATGAATGAAACCGCCCATGAGAAGTATCACTCCACTGCGATTGATGCGGCAAAAACTGCGAAATTGGCACAGGTTGATGAATTGATTATCGGGCACTTTTCGGCACGGTATAAAGAATTGGAAAAATTGCTGGATGAGGCCAGGTCGGTTTTTCCTAACACAACACTTGCCCAGGAGGGAAAGATCTTTAAAGTCCAACTCAGAAAATAAACCGGCAATTATTCATTCTGGTTCGTTTCGGGTAAAAATAAAAAGGGATTAAGCGCAAAGCCGAATCCCTGGTATTATTTCCTGTGAAAATTAATTATTGCCCGAGATAGGATTTTAATAATTTACTTCTGGATGTATGTTTTAACCTTCTTATGGCTTTCTCTTTAATTTGCCTGACGCGCTCACGGGTCAGATCAAATTTCATGGCGATCTCATCAAGCGTAAGACCATGGTTCATACCAATCCCATAATAGAGGTTGATAACGTCCCGCTCTTTTTTAGTAAGTGTGGCCAACGATCTTTGAATTTCACGGGCAAGTGATTCTTTCATCAGATCATTATCGGTTGTCACACCATCATCAGACACATACACGTCCAGTAAACTCATATCCTCATCCTGGGTAAGGGGCGCATCCATCGATACGGTCCGGGTGGTGATCTTGAGTACCGAATCTACCTTGTTTTCAGGTAAATCGAGTGATTCTGCGATTTCATCCGGCGATGGGGGGCGCTCAAATTTTTGTTCGAGTTTAGAGGATTCTTTCCGGATCCTGTTTAACGACCCTACCTGGTTAAGTGGTAACCTGACAATTCTTGATTGTTCGGCAAGGGCTTGTAAAATTGATTGACGGATCCACCATACTGCGTACGAAATGAATTTAAAACCCCGGGTTTCATCAAACCTTTGTGCTGCTTTGATTAGGCCAAGGTTGCCTTCGTTTATAAGGTCGGGTAAACTTAAGCCCTGGTTTTGATATTGCTTTGCTACGGAAACGACAAAACGGAGGTTGGCTTTTGTAAGCTTTTCCAATGCGGTTTGATCGCCCTGCTTGATCCGTTGTGCGAGTTGTACCTCCTCTTCGGCCGTAATCAATTCTTCCTTGCCAATGTCCTGAAGGTACTTGTCCAGTGATGCAGTTTCCCTGTTTGTGATCGATTTAGTGATCTTTAACTGTCTCATTAAAAACCTTTCTTGATAAATTTTAGTAAAAATATAAATCTATAGTATTCCAATTTTGATTGGTAAAAAGTTTATTTTCCAGAAGACTAACTTTGGTACATATAAAATATTGTAACCTCAAAATTAAATTGTTAACAAAACCCCCAAAAACCAGGGCTTGCCCCAATTTTTAAGGTTACAACCCCGGTTTCAGAAAAATATTTTGCAAATTTACAAAATCAATCTATGCTTGTCAATACCTTGTTATAAATTATAAGCCAATTGCATAATATGCGCGCTGTCCATTCGGATAAACGCCTTCTATCAGAATGCCCCCTCTCTTGTTTCCCAACGCATTTTTAATATCCTCACTCGATCTAACCGGCGATTTATCTATTTCAGTTATTATAAACCCTTCCCGAACACCTTTGTTCAATAATTTTCCATTTCGTAGTTCAATTATTTTCATCCCGTAGTCAATTCCCAGGTCATTTTTATCTTCACTTGAAATCTGTTCGAAAGTAGCACCCAGTTCATCTGACATTTCACGATCTTCACGGGATACTATTTCGTAACTATTTTCACGGTTTTTCAACAGCAATTTTTTTTCAAGTATTTTGCCATCTCTTCTTACCATCACCATAATCCGGTCGCCGGGATTGTGCTGCCCCACAGTTTCGAGTAAGCGTGAAACGCTGTTGATTTCCATATTGTCAATACGCAAAATAACATCTTCATCTTCCAGGCCTGCATCGTCAGCAGAACTGTTTTCAACCACCGAAACAACATAAACGCCTTTCAGATTATTTAACTCCAGTTCGTTGGCAAACTGACTGTCGATATCCCGGATGGTTACACCTATGTAAGCACGCTGTAATTCGCCGTAGTTAATAAAATCGTTCATTACTTTTTTTACAATATTTACAGGGATGGCAAACGAATAACCCGTATATGATCCCGTATTTGAAGCAATGGCGGCATTAATTCCAATCAATTCACCGGCAGTATTTACCAAGGCACCCCCACTGTTGCCCCGGTTGACAGGGGCATCGGTCTGAATAAATGATTCGATGGCGGAGGCTGTTCCCAGGATGTTGATGTCACGGGCTTTTGCGCTAACAATTCCTGCCGTAACCGTTGATGTAAGGTTAAATGGATTGCCAACGGCCAGTACCCATTCACCAACCCTGATTTTATCCGAATCACCATAGGTAACAAAAGGCAGGTCGTCTTCTAATATTTTGATAAGCGCCAGGTCGGTTGTAGGATCCGTACCAATAATTTCAGCTTCATACGCCCTCTTATCATTGAGCGTTACTTCAAGCCTGTCGGCATTTTGAACCACATGATTGTTGGTTACGATATAACCGTTTTCGGTGATTATTACACCTGAACCTGTGGCAACCAATGGCTGGTTATACTGGTTATGTGGCCTGCCGAAAAATTCATAAAAAAATTCATCATAAACATTGTTTCTTCGCCTGATCTCCGTTTTTATATGAACTACTGCATGCACTGTCAGATCGGCAGCATCGATAAAATTGGGGACATTTTCCGGCATGGGATAACTGGCCATATATGATGTGCTATGAACAGGGGTGATATCCTGCGATACAGGTAGTGAAATTTGCTGATATTCAGCTTCAGGCTTTATAACACTGTACAATCCTAGTGAGATTATACCACCCAGAAAGGCAACCGTTACCAATAACAAATATTTTTTCATAATCTGATAAGTTTTAAGTTTAAAATTCCTTTATCAACAATCAATCCATGTAAATTATAATTGCAGTTTTGATTATCTTAAAAATTGATAAAATAACCATGGATACTGCAATTCCGGCTATCAAACGTGACCCCGGAAACCAATATTTTCTGTTTGCTGTTAAAAGATGTTAAGCATTTAACAAAGGTTTAATGGGTTGTTTTATTAAGAAATATTAGATTTGCCACAAGATAAATTTCAAATGAAGGTAGCATTTTATAAATTCCATGGTACAGGTAATGATTTTATTTTGATTGATCTAACAAAGATTTCATTGTCTTTTACCAAAAAGGATATCTCGGATTTATGTGACAGACATTTTGGCATTGGTGCTGATGGGTTGATTTTGCTCAGAAGCACCGCGATGTGTGATTTTCATATGCAATATTTCAATTCGGATGGGAAAGAAGGAACCATGTGTGGAAATGGTGGACGATGCACAGTTGCATTTGCACAACTCATGGGTGTTATCGATCAATCAGCCAGATTCATTGCAATTGATGGTGTACACACAGGAGAGGTGATTTCAATGCACAGTAATATTTATAATATCAGGCTGCAATTGAATAATACGGAGATGCCCGAAATTATTAATGATGGATATCTGATCAATACAGGGTCTCCTCATTTTGTGAAATTTGTTGAGAATAATCAGGAAGTGGATGTTGTTGAGGAAGGAAGAAAAATCAGAAACCGGAGGGATTTGTGGCCGGATGGTGTTAATGTGAATTTTGTTAGCGTTTCCGATGGTGGGATCAATGTAAGGACATACGAAAGAGGGGTGGAAAATGAAACGCTTTCGTGCGGGACCGGGGTGAC
>JABMQA010001304.1 GCA_013203545.1 Bacteroidota bacterium | reverse complement strand
GGGTAGAGCACTCCCTTGGTAAGGAAGGGGTCACGAGTTCAATTCTCGTCATTGGCTCGAAAAGTTAAATAATAACCTTTTTTGTAAACACCTAATTAAATAAATAATTTAAAATGGCAAAAGAAAAATTTAATCGTTCCAAACCGCACGTAAATATTGGAACAATTGGGCACGTTGACCACGGCAAAACAACGCTTACTGCAGCCATTACCCTGAATCTTCAGGATAAAGGCCTTGCAACTTTCGCATCATTTGATTCGATCGACAATGCACCGGAAGAAAAAGAAAGAGGTATCACAATTAATACAGCACACATCGAATATGAGACAGTAAACAGGCACTATGCGCACGTTGACTGCCCTGGTCACGCTGACTATGTTAAGAATATGGTTACAGGTGCTGCCCAGATGGATGGTGCAATTATCGTTGTAGCTGCCACCGATGGCCCTATGCCGCAAACCCGTGAGCATATCTTACTCGCACGTCAGGTTGGTGTACCTAAGCTGGTGGTTTTCATGAGTAAAGTTGACCTCGTTGATGACGAAGAACTTCTCGAGCTGGTTGAGATGGAAATTCGTGAACTCCTCAGTTTTTATGAATTTGATGGAGACAACACACCGGTTATTCAAGGGTCAGCCTTAGGCGCATTGAACAAAGAACCCAAATGGGTTGAAAAAGTTTTCGAATTGATGGATGCATGTGATGAATGGATTCCATTGCCAGAGCGTGATCAGGACAAACCATTCCTGATGCCTGTTGAGGACGTATTCTCAATTACCGGTCGCGGTACTGTTGCAACCGGTCGTATCGAAACAGGTATTATCAACACTGGTAATCCGGTAGAAATTATTGGTATGGGTGCAGAAAAACTCAAATCAGTTGTAACTGGTGTCGAGATGTTCCGCAAGATTCTCGACCAAGGACAAGCTGGCGACAATGCCGGTCTGTTGCTCAGAGGTATAGGGAAAGAAGAAATTCGCAGGGGAATGGTAATTGCAGCCCCTGGCTCGGTACACCACATAAAAAATTCAAAGGTCAAGTTTATATTCTTAAAAAAGAAGAAGGTGGACGTCATACTCCGTTCCATAATAAATATCGCCCGCAGTTCTATTTCAGGACTACTGATGTTACCGGTGAGATCTTTCTCCCAGAAGGTGTTGAAATGATTATGCCTGGTGACAACCTGACAATCGAAGTTAATTTGATTTCTGAAATCGCCATGAGTAAAAACCTACGTTTTGCGATTCGTGAAGGCGGACGTACAGTTGGCGCTGGTCAGGTAACTGAAATTTTAGACTAAAATTTAAATAGGTGTTTGGTTATAAATATAAGGATGTCCCGAAGTTTTCAACTCTCGGGACTCCTTTGTTCATAATTTTCAAGCTACGGGTGTAGCTCAGTTGGTAGAGCTCTGGTCTCCAAAACCAGGAGTCGTGGGTTCAAGTCCTACCACCCGTGCAAAATATTAGACATAAACCAATGGTAAAATTCAAATTATTCAGTTACGCCAAGGAAAGCTACGATGAGCTGTTACATAAAGTTTCCTGGCCAACATGGAAAGATCTTCAAAGTAGTGCAATTGTTGTATCCATTGCTTCCCTGATAATCGCATTTGTGGTTTATCTGATGGATATTTCGTTTAGTACCTTACTCAAGGGGTTTTATACCTGGTTTTAGCAAGGTGTATGTCTGGTATTTGGTTAACTCTTTTTCAACCGACTAAAGGACTTTAAGGAATAATCCGGTATGAGTGAACAGGTAAAGAAGTGGTATGTTGTAAGAGCAATTAGTGGTAAAGAAAGGAAAGTTAAGGAGTATATCGAAAGCGAGATAAACCGCCTTAACCTTCAGGACTACATATCACAGGTGCTTATTCCTACAGAAAAGGTGTACCAGGTAAGGAAAGGAAAAAAAATCAGCAAGGAGAGAAATTACTTTCCGGGCTATATCCTTATTGAAGCTACACTTGTTGGGGAAATTCCTCATATCATCAAGAATGTTCCCGATGTCCTGGGATTTTTAGGAACACGTGGGGAACCTGACCCAATGCGCCCTTCAGAAGTGAAGCGCATACTTGGAAAGGTTGACGAACTGGCTGAACAAGGTGAAGAGGTTAATGTTCCGTTTATTGTTGGAGAAACCGTTACTGTTACCGATGGCCCCTTCAATAGCTTCAGTGGGGTGATAGAGGAGATAAATGAAGAGAAGAAGAAATTGAAAGTCATGGTAAAGATCTTTGGTCGTAAAACACCACTTGAACTTGGTTTCATGCAGGTAGAAAAAGAGTGAACTATTGTTTTCTGGTATCAAATGTTGATAATTTCCAGAATTAAATCTTAAGTAAAACTACAAATGGCAAAAGAAGTTAGCGGATTAATCAAACTGCAAATCAAAGGAGGAACCGCAAACCCATCACCACCAGTTGGACCGGCACTCGGTGCAAAAGGTGTGAACATCATGGAATTTTGCAAGCAGTTTAATGGTCGTACACAGGATCAGGCCGGAAAGCTTCTTCCTGTGATCATAACTGTTTATAGGGATAAGTCCTTCGATTTCATAATTAAATCTCCGCCAGTTGCAGTTCAACTGTTAGAAGCTTCAAAACTTAAAAAAGGATCGCCCGAACCTAATCGTAAAAAGGTAGCATCCGTTTCCTGGGACCAGGTAAAACAGATAGCGGGAGACAAGATGACGGACCTGAATTGCTTTACCGTTGAATCAGCTATGAAAATGGTAGCTGGAACAGCACGAAGCATGGGGGTTACAATTAAGGGAGACGCACCTTTTGAAAGCAACTAACAGTTATATCGAATAGCATAGTAAAAATTTAGAAAAACAGGATTCGCAAAATGGGGAAACTGACAAAAAAGAGTAAAGAAGCTTTAGCTAAATTCGATAAGAATGCTGCCTATCCACTGGTGGACGCAATTCAGGTAGTTAAGAACATTACGTATACGAAATTTGATGCTTCTGTTGATTTGGATGTTCGCTTGGGGGTAGACCCGAGGAAAGCCAATCAGATGGTAAGAGGTTCAGTTACCTTACCACATGGAAGTGGAAAAGTCGTACGTGTTTTGGTTCTTTGCACACCGGATAAGGAAGAAGAAGCTAAAGCAGCCGGAGCCGACTATGTAGGCCTTGATGAGTACATTAAGAAAATCAAGGATGGTTGGACAGATATTGATGTGGTAATTACAACCCCAACGGTTATGCCAAAAGTTGGGCCTCTTGGTCGAATTTTAGGCCCCAGGGGCTTAATGCCGAACCCTAAAACGGGTACGGTTACCATGGAAATTGAAAAAGCTGTAAATGAAGTTAAAGCAGGTAAAATAGACTTTAAGGTCGATAAAACTGGTATTATCCATGCATCCGTTGCCAAAGTTTCATTTGACAACAAAATGATATTGGATAATGCATGAGAATTGATTCAAGGTATTATTAAGTTGAAGCCTGCTGCCGCAAAAGGTACTTACGTTAAAAGCATCTATATGTCGAGTACGATGAGTTACGGTATTCTGATCGATCCTAAATCAGTAACTACGGTATAGGTTCCGATAAAAAGTAGATTAAACAATGAATAAAGCAGAAAAAAATCAGATAATTGATTCATTGTCAAGCCAGCTTAATGAGTTCAATAATTTTTACCTTACGGATATAGGTGACTTAACCGTAGAAAGAACCAGTCAGCTGCGCAGGCTTTGTTTCAAGAAAGAGATTAAACTGAAAGTTGTTAAGAATACATTGCTTCGACAAGCAATGGAAAGATCCGAAAAGGACCTGGAGCCACTCTATGATATACTCACAGGTTCAACCTCCATTATGTTTACCGAATCAAGTAATGTTCCTGCTAAACTAATTAAGGAATACAGGAAAAAATTCAAGAGCGTAAAGCCCATCCTGAAAGGGGCATATGTTGAAGAATCAACTTACATTGGTGAAGATCAATTGGATGCTTTGGAAAACATAAAATCAAAGAACGAAGTTATTGCTGATATTATCGCCCTTCTGCAATCACCTGCCAAAAATGTTATTTCGGCATTGCAGTCAGGAGGACACAAACTTTCCGGTATTCTTGAAACATTATCGGAAAAAGAGGCGTAATTATTTGTATCATTTTCAATATTATTTTTTAACAGAAATTCGAATTTAAAACAAAGTATAAAATGGCAGATTTAAAAGCATTTGCAGAACAATTAGTTAATCTGACTGTAAAAGAAGTAAATGAGCTTGCTCAGATATTAAAAGATGAGTATGGCATTGAACCGGCCGCAGCAGCAGCAGTTGTTGCTGGCCCTGCAGCTGGTGGTGCTGAAGCTGAAGTTGAAGAACAAACAGCTTTTGATGTTATTATCAAAGCAGCAGGTCAATCCAAACTGGCAGTTGTTAAACTGGTTAAGGAACTCACAAGCCTCGGTCTGAAAGAAGCCAAAGCATTGGTTGATTCAGCTCCTAAGGCTGTAAAAGAGGGTGTTTCGAAAGACGAAGCTGAAGCTTTACAACGGCAGCTTGAAGAAGCTGGTGCTGAAGTTGAAGTGAAGTAGGGATCCCTATTTTAATCTTCTAAGAAATATAGACTGCTGCCGGCCATGCCGAGTGGAGTCTATATTTCTTTGTATTATGGACTTTCTTTTCTATTATTTCGTATTTATCTCATAACCAAAATCTTATTACATTGGCTAAAGAAAATAATGAAAGAATAAACTTCTCCAAAACAAAAATTAAATCAGCTTATCCTGATTTTCTTGATGTTCAGTTGAAGTCGTTTCAAGATTTTTTCCAATTGGAAACCAACCCGGAAAACCGTGTAAATGAAGGACTTTACAAGGTTTTCAGCGAAAATTTCCCCATTACCGATGCCAGGAACAATTTTGTACTCGAGTTTTTAGATTACTATATTGATCCGCCAAGGTATTCGATCGAAGAGTGCATCGAACGGGGGTTAACTTACAGTGTTCCGCTCAAATCAAAGTTGAAACTTTATTGTACCGACCCGGAACATGAAGATTTCGAAACCATCATACAGGATGTCTACCTTGGGCAGATACCATATATGACACCTAAAGGCACCTTTGTGGTTAACGGTGCCGAAAGGGTTGTGGTTTCGCAATTACACCGTTCGCCCGGTGTATTCTTCGGGACTAGTTTCCATGCCAACGGCCAGCAGTTGTTTTCTGCACGTATCATCCCGTTTAAGGGATCCTGGATGGAGTTTACCACCGACATTAACAGTGTGATGTATGCCTACATCGACAGAAAGAAAAAGTTGCCGGTAACCACCTTGCTCAGAGCCATTGGTTATGAAAGTGATAAAGACATTTTAGAAATTTTCGACCTTGCCCAGGAAGTTAAAGCCACCAAAGCCAACCTAAAAAAATACATCGGCAGAAAACTGGCTGCACGTGTTGTCCGGTCATGGATTGAAGATTTCGTTGATGAGGATACAGGCGAAGTAGTATCCATCGAACGTACAGAAGTGATCATCGACCGCGAAACAACCCTCGAAGCCGAACATATCGATCAGATCATCGATTCGGGCGTAATAACCATTCTCGTTCATAAAGATGAAGGTGATGGCATTGATTATTCTATCATTTTCAATACCTTGCAAAAAGACACAACCAATACCGAAAAAGAAGCGGTTGAGTTTATTTACAGGCAGCTCAGAAATGCAGAACCTCCTGATGAAGAAACTGCAAGGGGAATAATCGAGAAATTATTTTTCTCCGACAAACGATATGACCTGGGTGATGTTGGAAGATACAGGATCAACAAGAAACTGGAACTGAACGTACCAATGGAAACAAAGGTACTTACAAAGGAAGATATCATTTCGATTATCAAATATTTAATTGAAATGGTAAACTCCAAGCGTGATGTTGATGATATCGACCACCTTAGTAACAGACGTGTACGAACCGTTGGCGAACAATTGTATGCACAGTTCGGTGTAGGGCTGGCCCGTATGTCACGTACCATCAGGGAAAGAATGAATGTTAGGGATAACGAGGTGTTTACACCCACCGACCTGATAAATGCCAAAACACTATCATCGGTAATCAATTCCTTCTTTGGTACCAACCAGTTGTCACAATTTATGGATCAAACAAATCCATTGTCGGAGCTGACCCACAAAAGAAGAGTCTCTGCCCTCGGGCCAGGGGGTTTATCGCGCGAACGTGCCGGATTTGAAGTTAGGGACGTACACTATACGCACTACGGCAGGCTTTGTACCATCGAAACACCCGAAGGCCCGAACATCGGACTTATTTCATCTTTGTGTGTTTTCGCAAAAATCAATAAGCTTGGATTTATCGAAACACCATATAAAGAAGTATCTGAAGGGAAGGTCTTATTGGATTCAAACCTTGTTTATCTGAGTGCTGAGGAGGAAGAAAATAAAATTATAGCACAGGCAAACTCGTTGTTAAACAGCGATGGCAGCCTGGTTCGCGACAAAGTGAAAGCAAGATACCAGGCCGATTATCCAATTATTGACAAAGAGAAAGTGGATTATATCGACATGGCCCCCAACCAGATTGCATCAATCGCTGCCTCTTTAATTCCATTCCTCGAACATGATGATGCCAACCGTGCATTGATGGGATCCAATATGATGCGTCAGGCAGTACCTTTATTGAACCCTGAAGCCCCAATCGTTGGAACCGGTATCGAAGAACCCGTTGCCAGGGATTCGCGTGTATTGATCAATGCCGAAGGCGATGGTATTGTTGAATATGTGGATGCAAATGAAATTGTAATCCGATATACCCGGATGGAAGATGAGCGACTGGTTAGTTTTGACGATGACGTAAAAGCCTATAAACTGGTGAAGTTTGCACGAACCAACCAGAACACCTCAGTTAACCTAAGGCCAATCGTTAGAAAAGGACAGAAAGTATCCAAAGGACAGGCACTTTGCGAGGGTTATGCCACTGAAGCTGGCGAACTTGCACTCGGCAGAAACCTCATGGTAGCATTTATGCCCTGGAAAGGATATAACTTTGAGGATGCTATTGTAATTTCTGAAAAGGTAGTTAAGGAAGATATTTTTACTTCGGTCCATATCGAAGAATTCGTTCTTGAAGTTCGCGACACCAAACGTGGCGTTGAAGAACTCACCAATGATATCCCAAATGTTTCGGCAGAAGCCACCAAGGATCTGGATGAAAATGGTTTGATCAGAATAGGTGCTGAAGTTAACGAAAACGACATACTCATTGGTAAAATTACACCGAAAGGTGAATCGGACCCCACGCCGGAGGAAAAACTCCTGAGAGCAATTTTTGGTGACAAGGCCGGCGATGTTAAGGATGCTTCCCTCAAGGCACCACCATCGATGAAGGGGGTAGTAATTGATAAAAAACTCTTTTCAAGGATTATAAAAGATCGCAAATCAAAGATCAAGGAAAAAGAATTGATCTCAGAACTTGAAAAAGAGTACAACAAAGAAATTACTGAACTCAAGAACAAGCTTGTTGATAAAATAATGATTCTGGTAAGTGGCAAATCTTCGCAGGGGGTTTTTAACAACTTCAAGGAAGAGATCGTTGCTAAAAAAATCAAGTTCACACAAAAGATGTTGATGAACATTGATTATCTTACTGTTAGTCCAAATAAATGGACTACTGACAAAGAGAAAAACAAATTGATTGCCCAGTTGATCAACAATTATGTTATTAAATATAAAGAGTTTCTTGGAATCTTTAACAGGAAGAAATTCGTCGCAACTGTTGGTGACGACCTGCCAAACGGCATTGTTAAAATGGCTAAGGTTTTTGTTGCCAAAAAACGTAAACTGAAGGTAGGCGATAAAATGGCCGGCCGACATGGTAATAAGGGTATTGTTGCCAAGATCGTTCGCGAAGAGGATATGCCTTTCCTTGAAGATGGCACACCTGTTGACATCGTTCTGAACCCGTTGGGTGTACCTTCACGGATGAACCTTGGACAGATTTACGAAACCGTTTTGGGTTGGGCCGGCAAAAGACTTGGTTTAAAATTCGCCACACCCATCTTCGACGGTGCCAGTGTTGATGAAATTAATGAATACCTGGTTAAAGCAGACCTGCCTGAGAACGGAAAAGTTTACCTCTATGACGGAGGCACAGGTGAAAGGTTCCATCAACCTGCCACGGTAGGTTATATTTACATCCTGAAACTGCATCACATGGTTGATGACAAAATGCATGCCCGTTCAATCGGCCCATACTCACTTATTACGCAGCAACCACTTGGAGGTAAAGCTCAATTTGGTGGTCAGCGGTTTGGTGAAATGGAGGTTTGGGCACTGGAAGCATTTGGGGCTTCAAGCATCCTTCAGGAAATACTAACCGTTAAGTCGGATGATGTGATTGGTCGGGCCAAAGCCTATGAATCCATGGTTAAGGGTGAAAACATGCCTAAGCCCGGTATTCCTGAATCGTTCAATGTACTTGTACATGAATTGCGGGGCCTCGGACTGAATGTTACCTTCGACTAAGAATAATATTCCGATCAGTTAACTGTTGTTGTACACATAAAATAAATTAAATATAATTCAATAATGGCTTTTAGAAAAGAAAGTAATATAGTTAAAAACGATTTCTCACAAATTACTATTAGCCTTGCTTCACCGGAAACCATTCTCGAAAGGTCGTATGGCGAAGTATTGAAGCCTGAAACCATAAATTATCGCACATACAAACCAGAAAGAGATGGTTTGTTTTGTGAACGGATTTTCGGCCCTGTTAAGGATTGGGAGTGCCACTGTGGTAAATACAAACGGATACGCTACAAAGGAATTGTTTGCGACCGTTGTGGGGTTGAGGTTACCGAAAAAAAGGTCCGGCGCGAAAGAACCGGTCATATCCAACTGGTAGTGCCGGTTGCGCACATCTGGTTTTTCAGGTCCTTACCGAATAAAATCGGCGCTTTACTGGGATTGCAAACTAAAAAACTTGACACCATAATTTATTACGAGCGTTATGTGGTGATCAATGCGGGAATTAAAGAAGCCGAAGGCGTAAAATACCTTGATTTTCTTACTGAGGAAGAATATTTCGAAATCATGGAAACCATTCCTCCCGAAAATCAATACCTGGACGATACCGATGCAAATAAGTTCATTGCAAAAATGGGGGCCGAAGCATTACATGATCTGTTAGCCCGTTCAGACCTCGATGAATTGTCATATGACCTTCGACACAAAGCACATACTGAAACATCACAGCAACGTAAACAGGATGCCCTCAAACGTTTACAGGTTGTGGAAGCTTTCAGGGATGCACGTAACCGCATCGAAAACAGGCCCGAGTGGATGATAGTTAAGGTGGTGCCGGTAATACCGCCTGAACTCAGACCTTTGGTACCTCTTGACGGAGGCCGTTTTGCCACTTCCGACCTAAACGATCTGTACAGGAGGGTTATTATACGTAATAACCGTTTGAAAAGATTAATTGAGATTAAGGCACCGGATGTGATCATGCGTAACGAAAAACGTATGCTTCAGGAAGCCGTTGATTCGTTATTCGATAATTCAAGAAAGGCAAATGCCGTTAAAACCGAATCAAACAGAGCGCTGAAATCGCTCAGTGACAGCCTTAAAGGTAAGCAGGGCAGATTTCGTCAGAACCTGCTTGGAAAACGGGTTGACTATTCCGGCCGTTCGGTTATCGTAGTGGGCCCTGAACTCAACTTAAACGAATGCGGAATTCCTAAGGAAATGGCCTCCGAGCTTTTTAAACCTTTTATTATCCGCAAGATGCTTGAGAGAGGCATCGTAAAAACCGTTAAATCGGCAAAGAAAATAGTTGACAGAAAGGATCCTGTGGTTTGGGATATTCTCGAAAACATCCTCAAGGGCCATCCGATTATGCTCAACCGTGCCCCTACCCTTCACAGGCTGGGTATCCAGGCATTCCAGCCAAAGTTAATTGAGGGTAAGGCCATACAGTTGCATCCATTGGTTTGTACAGCTTTTAATGCCGACTTTGATGGTGACCAGATGGCTGTTCATGTTCCACTGGGAAATGCCGCCATTCTCGAGGCTCAAATCCTGATGCTGGCATCTCATAACATTTTAAATCCTGCAAACGGAGCTCCAATTGCAGTACCATCACAAGACATGGTTCTCGGGTTATATTATATTACCAAACCCAGAAAAAGTATTCCCGAGCACATTGTCAGGGGTGAAGGATATAAATTTTATTCCCCTGATGAAGTAATCATTGCATATAACGAAGATGCCGTTGATTTGCATGCAATTATCCAGGTTAGATTACCTGTGATAGAGGATGGCACTGAGAAAATGCAAATGATAGAAACAACGGTTGGCCGAATACTATTCAATCAGGTGGCCCCAAAAGAAATTGGGTACATCAATCAGCTACTCACAAAGAAAGCGCTCAGGGACATTATTGGCGATGTGTTGAAAAAAACCGATACGGCTACTACCGCCAAATTCCTTGATGATATTAAAAACCTTGGCTTCACCATGGCATTTCGTGGTGGTTTGTCTTTCAATCTGGGCGACGTAATTATACCAGAGATAAAAGAAAAATTAATTGAAGATGCCAACATTGAAGTAGAGGAAGTACTGGCCAATTATAACATGGGTTTCATTACCAATACGGAACGTTATAACCAGATAATTGACATCTGGACACATACCAGTTCACATCTTACCCATACATTGATGAATCAACTGACGCAAGATAAACAAGGCTTCAATCCTGTTTATATGATGCTGGATTCCGGTGCCCGTGGTAGTAAGGAACAGATTCGTCAGCTTTCAGGTATGCGTGGTTTGATGGGTAAGCCTCAAAAGTCGGGCGCCCAGGGAGGTGAAATTATTGAAAATCCGATTTTGTCCAACTTTAAGGAAGGCCTGTCGGTATTGGAGTATTTTATTTCAACTCACGGGGCCAGAAAAGGGCTTGCCGATACCGCCCTTAAAACTGCGGATGCAGGTTATCTAACCAGAAGACTTGTTGACGTAGCTCAGGATGTTATCATTTCAGAGCGCGACTGCGGGACACTACGTGGTTTAACAACTTCAGCACTCAAGAAGAACGAAGAGGTTGTAGAAACACTTTACGACCGCATACTGGGACGAACAACACTTCACGATGTTTATCATCCCAACACCGGTGATTTAATAATCCCTGCAGGTGAAGAGCTGACCGAAGAAATATCCAGGGTAATTGAAGATTCCCCGATTGAATTTGTCGAGATTAGGTCCGTATTGACATGTGAATCCAAACATGGGGTTTGTGCCAAATGTTATGGAAGAAACCTGGCCAATGGCCGGATGGTTCAAAAAGGTGAGGCTGTTGGAGTTATTGCAGCACAGTCTATCGGTGAACCAGGAACACAGTTGACCTTGCGTACATTCCACGTTGGTGGTGTTGCCGCTGGTAACATCTCATCCGAATCAAAAATTAAAGCCAAATATGATGGAATCCTCAATATTGAGGAACTCAGATGTGTCCCATTTGGAAACGACAAAGGGGAAAAATTTGAAGTCGTTATCGGACGGTCGGCAGAAATGAGAATTCTTGATAAAAAAACCGGAATTTCGTTGGCTTCAGGTAATATTCCATATGGATCAAACCTGTTCTTCAAAGATGGTGATGTTATTAAAAAAGATGATCTTATCTGCATTTGGGATCCTTACAATGCGGTTATCATTTCTGAACTCGCCGGAAAATTGCAATTTAATAATATTGTAGAAAACAAAACTTTCAGGGTTGAGTCAGATGAACAAACCGGGTATTTTGAAAAAGTGGTGATCGAATCACGTCAAAAGGCTAAAAACCCATCTATCTCTGTTTTGGATGCTGCCGGGAATATCGTTAGAGAATATGACCTTCCTGTTGGCGCACACATCTCGGTAGATGATGGGCAGCATATTAAAGCGGGTGAAAACCTTGTGAAAATTCCGCGTGCTGTTGGAAAATCAGGCGACATCACGGGAGGCCTTCCACGTGTTACCGAGCTTTTCGAAGCCAGAAACCCATCCGATCCTGCGAAAGTTGCTGAAATTGATGGTGTAGTATCATTTGGAAAGAAACTGAAGCGTGGTAATAAAGAAATCATAATTACCTCAAAAACAGGAGAAGAAAAACGTTACCTGGTACCAACCTCAAAACAAATCCTGGCACAGGAAAATGACTTCGTTAAAGCTGGGACTTCGCTTTCGGAAGGAGCCCTAACACCTGCTGACATCCTTGCCATTAAGGGGCCGATGAAAGTTCAGGAGTACATTGTAAATGAAATCCAGGAGGTATATCGTCTGCAGGGCGTCAAAATTAATGACAAGCATTTTGAGGTCATCGTCAGGCAAATGATGCGTAAAGTTGAGGTTGCAGATCCGGGTGATACCAAATTTCTCGAGAACGAACTTGTTAACAAGATCGAATTTCAGGATGAAAACGACTGGATCTTTGGTAAAAAGGTAATTATTGACCCTGCCGATTCGCTGATATTCAAATCAGGGCAAATTGTATCGGCCAGGAAACTCCGTGACGAAATATCACAATTAAAGCGGAAGGACAAAAAACTGGTGGATTCCAGAGATGCCTCACCCTCAACAGCCCGACAGGTTCTGCAGGGGATCACAAAAGCATCACTGCAAACCAAAAGTTTTATTTCGGCAGCATCATTCCAGGAAACAACAAAAGTGCTCACCAATGCAGCCATTAATGCAAAGTCTGATAAATTGATGGGCCTGAAGGAGAATGTTATCGTTGGACACAAAATCCCTGCCGGTACCGGATTGCGAGAGTATGAAGATTTGATTGTCGGATCCAAGGAAGATTACGAAAGCTTAATTCATAGCAAGGAACCGATAAATATCTTTGAATAAAACAATAAGAACTAACATATTTGGAAACCAAAAGAAAAACCCTTTTGGTTTTCATTTTTTATTAATCTCAAAGAAAGAAAAGAAAATGGAACCAAAAAATCCTGCCCAGAACAAAATCAACCTCGAGTTAAGTGATGAAGTTGCAGAAGGCATCTATTCAAACCTTGCAATCATTACCCACTCCAGATCGGAATTTATTATTGACTTTGTGAAAATGCTTCCCGGAATACCAAAAGCCAAGGTAAAATCCAGGATCATCCTTACACCACAACATGCCAAAAGACTTGTAAAAGCGCTGATTGACAACATCAAAAAATTCGAATCGCTTCATGGTGAGATCAAGGAATCCGATATCGATCAGATTCCATTTAATCTTGGAGGGCCAACAGCCCAGGCCTAACAATAGGAAACTATTTAATTTTATTCAGAAAGTTTCAATCAAAGGAATTTGAAAACGGCATCTCAAAGTTGCCGTTTTTTTTATACTATTATTCTGTTAACGTATTAACAGTCAATTACAGAACATTGATTTAAAGCCGTTTTCAGCGATATCAGCTTAACAAATGTTAACAACAGTGATTAACAAAATTTAACAACAGGTCAATAATTTGGCCAGATAGCCCGAGTTATCTTTGTGGCTATTTTAAACCGATAGAAGATGATAGAGACAAACATCAGAGAACTCAACGAAAAGATTCAGCAGGAAAGTTCATTTATTGATTTAATCAATCTGGAGATGAGCAAAGTTATTGTTGGACAAAAACACATGGTAGAACGCTTGCTGATTGGTTTACTCTCAAACGGGCATATTCTTTTAGAAGGTGTTCCAGGGCTTGCGAAAACCCTGGCCATTAAAAGCCTGGCAAGTGCAATTGAAGCAAAATTCAGCAGAATACAGTTTACGCCCGACCTCCTTCCGGCCGACCTTATTGGCACACTGATCTACAGCCAGAAAAAAGAAGAGTTCCAGGTAAGGAAGGGACCCATTTTTGCAAATTTCATTCTGGCTGACGAAATCAACCGTTCACCAGCAAAAGTTCAAAGTGCATTACTTGAGGCCATGCAGGAAAGACAGGTTACTATTGGCGCTGAAACTTTTCATCTTAAAGAGCCATTCCTGGTTCTTGCCACACAAAATCCAATAGAACAGGAAGGGACCTATCCGCTTCCCGAGGCACAGGTGGACCGTTTCATGCTTAAAGTGGTGATCTCGTATCCTGAAAAAGAAGAGGAGAAGTTGATCCTGAGGCAAAACATTGCAAACGAATTTATAAAAATACAAACTGTTGTCGGAACCGAAGATATTTTGAAAGCACGGGCAGTTACACGCGAGGTTTACCTTGATGAGAAAATTGAAAATTATATTACCGATATCGTTTTTGCAACACGTTATCCCACTCAATACAAGCTTGGTAAATTTGAAGGCATGATTTCTTATGGCGCTTCACCGCGTGCTTCAATCAACCTCGCCCTTGCCGCCAAAGCTTTTGCTTTTATAAAACGTCGCGGTTATGTTATTCCCGAAGATATCAGGGCAATTGCACATGACGTGATGCGGCACCGGATCGGGCTGACCTATGAAGCTGAAGCCGAAAATATCACAACAGAAGATATTATTAATGAAATACTCAATACCATTGAGGTGCCTTAAAAGCATGACCCATAACTTCTTTAAGTTTCATACCCAACGGTTACCCGATTTATAAAATGGTTCATTAATAAACAGTTATGAACGCAACTGAAATATTTAAAAAAGTACGTAAAATTGAGATCAAAACCCGTGGGTTGTCAAACCAAATCTTCTCCGGACAATACCATAGCATTTTTAAGGGCCGGGGTATGGCTTTCAGCGAGGTAAGGGAATATCAGTATGGAGACGACATCCGGAATATCGACTGGAATGTAACGGCAAGATTCAATCATCCCTATATAAAAATTTATGAGGAAGAGCGTGAACTTACCGTAATGATGCTCATCGACGTGAGCGGATCAAATGAGTTTGGCACAAAGGTGGCACTTAAAGAAGAAATGATCACAGAAATTGCCGCAGTTCTTGCATTTTCAGCCATCCAGAACAACGACAAGGTTGGTGTGATCTTTTTCAGCAATAAAATTGAAAAATTTATTCCTCCAAAGAAAGGTCCCACGCATATACTTAGAATAATTCGTGAACTGGTGGATTTTAAACCCGATAACCAGGAGACAAATATTGCCGAATCGCTCAGGTTTTTAACAAATGCAATTAAGAAAAGATGCACCGCATTTATCCTGTCAGATTTTATGGATAGAGGTTTCGATGAAGCCATTCAGATTGCAAATAATAAACATGACGTTATTGCAATACGGATCTACGATCCCAGGGAAATTGATATGCCAAATATTGGCCTGGTTAAATTTAAGGATGCCGAAACCGGTAAAAATTTATGGGTTGATACCTCAAATCCAAGAGCCAGGAAACTTTACCAGGAATGGTTTATTGAAAACGAAAAATGGCTGAAACGACTTTTCTTAAAAAGCGGTGTTGATATGGCAAAAATCAGGACGGATGAAGATTATGTTAAGCCACTAATCAAATTATTTAAACGAAGGGAAGCAAGGTTATAATGCGTAAAGTTTATTATGATAAATAAATTCATAAATATTGTTACCGTAGTGTTTGTTTTGATTCCGGCGTTGTCCAAAACAATGGCACAAAACATTTATACCGAAGCCAAACTGGATACCAACGTGATTCTTGTTGGCGATCAGGTGGGTTTTCACCTAAATGTCCAGGTTCCTGAAAACTACACCATCAATTGGCCGGTATTCAGGGATACGATTTGCCTGCATGTTGAAATCCTATCCCAATCGGATTTAGATACCAGTATACTTGAAAATGGCTTATTGAATATCAACCAGATACTTACACTTACTTCATTTGATTCGGGATATTACGTACTTCCTCCGGTAAAGTTTGATTATAGCGAATTGAGCACCAATACTGCCGGATCGGTTGAAACCGAACCGTTTTTATTAAATGTGTTTTCGGTTTCTGTGGATACATCACAAACCATTAAACCAATAAAAGGGCCCATTGAGGCGCCTTACACACTTGTCGAATTAATGCCATGGATTATTTCAGCGGTAATATTTTTTCTGCTTGTTACAGGCGTAATATTTTATGTTCGCAGGCGTAAACAAAAAGCACCGGTATTCAGGGCGAGACCAAAACCTAAACAACCTCCGCATCAGATAGCGTTGCAGGGCCTTGACAAACTTAAAGCTGAAAAATTGTGGCAAAAGGGCTTTATCAAGGATTATCATACCAGGCTTACTGATATTCTCAGGGAATATATTGAGAATAGGTATGCGATCCGCGCAGTTGAATTGACAACGCATGAAATCATGCTATCAATAAAAGGCGTACAAATTATTAAAGATGACCAGGAGAAGTTAGGGCAGATGCTGGAGTTAGCTGATTTGGTAAAGTTTGCTAAATTTAAACCATTGCCATCAGAACATGATCAGGGGTTGACAAGCGCCTACGATTTTGTTAACAATACAAAGGTTAATATTACAAATGGGAATCTTGAAACTTCAGAAACAAAAACAAATATTGAGGTACCGGCATGATATGTTTTATAGTTGTACCGGTAAAATAAAAACAGGATGCTGAATAACATAGAATTTGCGAATCCCGATTTTCTCTATTTGTTGGTAATCATACCATTGATGATTGCCTGGTACTGGTATAAAAACAACCGGAGCAAGGCTGAGATGCAAATATCATCAACTCTGCCATTTGCACGGGTTAAAAAATCTGCCAGGCAGTACCTTTATCATTTATTGTTTGTTTTCAGGGTGCTGACTGTACTCTTACTCATCGTCGCATTGGCCAGGCCACAATCTACTTCCAGCAGCCAGGATGTAACCATCGAAGGTATCGACATTGTATTGGCCATGGACATATCCGGCAGTATGCTTGCTGAAGATCTGAAGCCAAACCGTTTGGAAGCTGCCAAGCAGGTTGCAGAGGAATTTATTGCCGGCAGGCCCAACGACCGTGCAGGGCTGGTAATTTTCTCAGGGGAAACATTTACACAGGTTCCATTAACCACCGATCACGACATACTAAAAAATATGTTTAAGGAGGTGAAAAGCGGAATGATAGAAGACGGGACTGCACTGGGTGACGGGTTGGCTACTGCTGCATCACGGTTACGCGACAGCAAAGCCATAAGCAAGGTCATCATCCTGCTAACAGATGGGGTAAATAATATGGGTTCGCTTGATCCGCTTTCTGCTGCCGAAATTGCCAAACTATACGGGATCAGGATTTACACCATTGGCGTGGGTAGCCTGGGTACTGCCCCCTACCCTGTTCAAACACCTTTTGGAATCAGGTATCAGGATATGGAGGTGAAAATTGATGAAGACCTGCTCAAGGAAGTGGCACAGATGACAGATGGTAAATACTTCAGGGCTACAAGTAACAGAAAACTAAAAGAGATTTATGTTGAGATTGATAAACTTGAGAAATCAAAAATCGATGTAACAGAGTTTCATAAAAAGTCAGAGGAATTTGAGATCCTCGCACTGATTGCGCTGATTTTATTTACACTCGAGATTTTATTAAAGAACACGATTTTTAGAACAAATCCATAATAAATAGGGATAAAAAATGCAAATGCTAAAGTTTGCCGAACCTGGGTATTTTTGGGGATTATTGATGATTCCGGTCTTTATCATTGTTTTCGTTTTATTTCTTGCCTGGAAAAAACGAACCTTGAACAGATTTGGTGATTCATCCTTGCTCTTAAGGTTAATGCCTGACAAATCGAGGACCAAATCCACACTCAAGTTCATGCTTCTTCTGTTCGCCTACCTGCTATTAATCATTGGTTTGGCAAATCCCCAAATTGGCTCCAAACTTGAAAAGATAGAGCGAAAGGGAATTGACCTTGTGATCGCGATTGATGTGTCAAACAGCATGCTTGCACAGGATATCAAACCCAGCCGGCTCATCAGGGCGAAGCAAGCCATTTCAAAACTGGTGGACAAGCTGAAAAACGACCGGATCGGAATCGTTGTGTTCGCTGGTAATGCCTATACACAGTTGCCCATTACAACCGATTACTCGGCAGCAAAATTATTTTTATCCACAGTCAGTACGGATATCGTGCCAACACAGGGAACTGCTATAGCACAAGCTATTCAACTGGCCACAGATTCATTTGACGAAAACGACCACAACAAAGCAATTGTCATTATTACGGATGGTGAGGACCATGAAGGCGATGCTGTTGAGGCTTCCAAAAAAGCTACCGAACTGGGAATACATGTTTATACCATTGGTATGGGTTTACCCGAGGGGGGGCCAATCCCCACATACGACCGGAACGGAAACCAGGTTGGCTTTAAAAAAGACCTCAAAAACAATACAGTGATCACAAAACTGGATGAAACCATGTTGCAGCAAATTGCCTCAGCAGGAAACGGGAAATATGTGAGGGCAAATAATTCCCAGTCGGGCCTGAGCATCATATTTGACGAAATTGATAACATGGAAAAAACCGAATTCGAATCAAGGG
>JABMQA010001303.1 GCA_013203545.1 Bacteroidota bacterium | reverse complement strand
ATACACAGCAAAGAAACTTGTTATTGAGTAGAAATTTAAAATAGTTCTCAGACTCTTGAGTGTTGAATAAAGCATATAACTCTTAATTGACCAACGTTAAAGGATTACAACTTGAAAAGCCGCCCATAGTAATGGGTGGCTTTCTTTATTCATACACTTTTCCATTAGACTATTACGGCATTGCCATCAGGAAACCACCGGTTATAAACGCAAGCACCCCCAAATCTTTTGCAGATTTGCAATCCACGATAATATTTGCCTTCTGAAAAATCCAGGGATTTCCTGAAATCTAACAATTAAACTGTCAACCAACATCCTGGCTGGCGTGGGTCTGGAAATCCGCACCTACAGGGATTTAACCTGATCCATAAATCATTTTTACAGCTTTAAGATCGTAAATCAACAATCTTCATTCCGCCTGCCCCGTAGCTTAAGCGTATCAGGGTTAATCTTAAATCACTTATCATAGAAAGTAGGCAATATTGGAAATCAGATACCATATCAAACATCAAACATCTTACATCTGATATGATTCCGGCCCATCCTCATCCAAAATTTTCTTCACCTTAATCTGATCGATGATCAGGCGACGCCGCAAAAGTTCCAGGTCATGGAATTTCTTCTCATCGCGTGTATGTTGTAAAAAATAGATGGTAATATGTTCGTCATAGATATCCTGATCGAAATCGAAGATGTGTGCTTCGATGGTTAATATGGTTAAATCCAGCGTGGGACGGATACCGATATTGCTCATGCCTTTGTATAGCCTGCCCTGCCATTCAACCAGCACCGCATAAACACCATATGCCGGGATGATCTTATCCGGATTGTCGGGTTCGATATTGGCTGTGGGGAAGCCAATCTTCCTTCCGATCTGGTTGCCCCTCACAACCGTTCCGCTGATCGAATAATGATATCCGAGAAGCTTGCTGGCCATTCGCATATCACCGGTTTTAATCGCTTCCCTGATTTTAGAGCTGCTTATGGCTATTTGATCCAGATCCTGCATCTCGATTTTTTCTACTTCGAAGTGATATTTCGCTCCCATCTCCTTTAAAAACCCAATATCGCCTTTCCTGTCTTTGCCAAAATGGTGATCGTAACCAATGATGACTTTTACCGGCGCAATGGGTTCGACGATGTATTTCCGAATAAATTCTTCAGATGAAGTATCTGCAAATTCCATGGTGAAATCGATGCATACCAGGTTGTCAATCCCCAGTCTTTCGAACATCTTCATCTTTTCCTCTCGGGAAACAATCAGGCTCAGGTCGAAATCGGGTTGGATAACTTTTCGCGGATGCGGGAAAAATGTAACCACAACACTTTCGCCATCAATATGCCTGGCCTCCTGCACCAACCCGCCTATCACTTTTTGATGTCCGAGATGGACGCCATCAAAGGTGCCGATGGTAACCACCGGCTTCCTGATCTTCTCAATTTCCGATATATCTTTAAAAATCCTCAACTGCGCTTTAATTATCTGTGTATTGTGATGAACGTTATTAATTGCGTAAGGTTCAAACCAATCCTTTCTTTAATAAATATTCCGCAATCTGAACGGCATTTGTCGCCGCCCCTTTTCTAAGGTTGTCGCTTACTATCCATAGGTTTAACGAATTTGGCCTTGAGAAATCCCGCCTTATCCTTCCCACAAAAACCTCATCCTTACCTTCGGCAAACAATGGCATTGGGTAAAAGGAATTTTGAGGATCATCCTGGATAATTATTCCGGGCATATTTCGTAAATGATTGGTAAGTTCATCCAAATCAAAATCCTTTTCCAGCTCAACATTCACGGATTCGGAATGGCCGCCATAAACCGGGACCCTGACAACAGTTGATGTAAGCTGGATGGATTGATCTTCCAGTATTTTACGTGTTTCGTTAACCAGTTTAACTTCTTCGGAGGTATAACCTGTTTCATCGAAATGGCCACCATGCGGGATCACATTAAGGTCGATCTGGTGAGGATAAACCCTATCAGCTGACTTTCCGGCCCGTTCATTCTCGAGTTGATGCACTGCCTTTATCCCTGAGCCTGTTACCGACTGATATGTTGACACTACCACCCGCCTTATACCATAATGATGGTGTAACGGTGCCAGGGCCAAAACCAACCCGATGGTAGAACAATTGGGATTGGCGATAATCTTAGTATAGGACTGAATGGCATCGGCATTTATTTCAGGAACCACCAAAGGCACATTGTCATGCATACGCCAGGCCGAAGAATTGTCGATAACAAAGGTTCCGGCATCTGCAAATTTTTGGCCCCATTTCAATGATGCAGACCCCCCTGCCGAAAACAGTGCAATTTCCGGTTCTATTTTCAATGCATCTTCAGGTAGTACTACCGGAAACTCACATTGATTGAATCTAACTTTTTTACCTGCAGACCTTTCTGATGCAACCGGGATCAGATCATCCGGCAAAACATTCCGTTCTTCAAGCACTTTGAGCATCATCCTGCCTACAAGGCCCGTTGCTCCGACAACTGCAATTTTCATTAAACAATAATTTTGAATTGTCGCAAAATTAGTACATTTACGCAATCTGAAAAGCCTATGTTTTTATAGTTTATTATTGGATAGGATAATTTTGTTTTGAATCAGATAAAAAATATGATATAAAACAGTGAATCAGTGCCGGATTTTCGGTTCTTAAAACTAAAAACAATGAAGTATTATTTTTCGGTTTTGTTGCTGTATATGCTCCCGTTTGTGGTTTTGGCCCAGGTTTGGGATGATTTTTACGATGGTAATTTTACACAAAATCCAACCTGGGTAGGCGATGGTGATGAATTTGTTGTAAACGATGATTTCCGTTTACAGCTATTTACAGAGGGTGAAGGTGTGTCTGCATTGTCCACCGCTTTTGATATGCTGCCTGAAACCGAATGGCGTTTCTGGATCAAGTTGTCTTTCAGCCCATCCGCCAACAACAATGCACGGTATTACCTGGCAAGTGATGAAACGGATCTTAAATCGCCATTGAACGGATATTATCTCCAGTTTGGCGAAGGAGGAACGGAGGATGCCATCGAGTTGTTCAGGCAGGAGGGGCAGAATTTTTATTCCGTTTGCCGTGGTGCTGACGGACTCATTGCCACTCCATTCGAATTTTGGGTAAGGGTTAGAAAAGATCAGGCCGGAACCTGGAAAATCGAGGTGGATCAAACCGGAAACGGGGCTTATCTGCTGGATGCCACAGGCGTTGACAATACATTTTCGGTAGATGGTAGCCTGGGTGTATTTTGTAAATATACCGCAAGCAACAGCACTAAATTTTATTTCGACGATATTTATGCCGGACAGTTCGACATCGATACCCAGCCCCCTTCGCTGGAAAACCTGGTGGTGATAAGTGACCGTACCCTGGACGTATATTTCTCCGAAGCAGTTACACCTGCCTCAGCAGAGAATGTCCAGAATTACTTTGTGAACAACAACATCGAAAATCCTTATTCGGCTTTCCTTGATGATGAAAATACGGCTCTGGCACATCTCACTTTCGACCGGGTATTTCAAAATGGAGTGGTCAATACCATTACCATTACAAATATTTCCGATATAGCCGGTAATGTGGCTGCCAGCCTCACGGGCGATTTTTCGTTCTTTACACCCGGCGAATTTGAAATCCAGTTCAACGAGATCATGGCCGATCCCAATCCAACTATTGGACTGCCGGATTTTGAATACCTCGAATTAATAAACACAACCTTTCTGAACATCAGCCTGAAAGACTGGAAGTTGATGATTGGCACAACAGAAAAGGTTTTTGAGGATTTGACAATCAACGCAAACGGATATTTAATCCTGGCGGATGAGGAGGCCTTCGACAATTTGAGTGTGTATGGTCCCTTTTACGGGTTTTCGAGTTTTGCGCTTACAAATGCAGGGCAAACCGTGGTGTTGAAAAATCCTGAAAATGCTGTCATACATAGTGTGCATTACACTGATACCTGGTATAATGATCCCAATAAAGAGGAGGGTGGCTGGTCCATTGAGCAGATCGATCCTGAAAATCCCTGCGGTGGATCAAACAACTGGTCGGCTTCTGTTGATCCCTCCGGCGGTACCCCTGGCAGGGAGAATTCCATTTTCGGATACAATCCTGACGAAACAGCGCCTGAACTGGCATACCTTATCATATTGGATAATCAGACCATAGAAGTGGTTTTTTCGGAACCAATGGACAGTACACTTTTATTCAATAAAGAGGCGTACGAAATTGACAGGAATATCGGGACGCCTCAATCTGTTGAACCGGTTGCACCGGATTATCAATCGGTAATACTGGGATTGGGTTCCCCCATCGAGGGGCGTACAATCTATTTGATTTCGATCAGGGATGACCTTACCGATTGCGCAGGAAATATCATCGACCGTAGTAAAACCCTTGATTTCGGTTTACCCGAAATGGTTGAACCGGGAGATGTCGTCATCAATGAAATTTTGTACAATCCAAAGGACGATTTTGTTACCGGAGTGGATTATGT
>JABMQA010000114.1 GCA_013203545.1 Bacteroidota bacterium | reverse complement strand
TTGATAAAAGGCGGTATGCCACAGCGCTGGTCCCGGAACGGTTTTTCGTCCCGCTCCTCCTTTGGGTAGTTTATGGAAATAGTTGAAAACGATCTTGTTCTCAATTTTGAAATTGTTGATTACTACGTGGTGGGGTTGTTGGTTTGGTTTGATGGTTGGCATGGGGGTGTCGGTTATTTTTTAATGTGTTAATATTTTCTAAATTTCGTTTATTATTTTTTAATATTCAATTCACATCATAAGGAATCATCGCCAAGCTGTTTTGGAAGCCTTATAAATGTGAGAACAGATATTACTGTCCTGCCATCCCTATTTCATTAATTTAAATCTATTCCAAATAGATATTTCCCTACCTTTGGCTTCTAAAAAATTGATCAGCCATGGGAATGAGGAAACTTCACACTACATCCACGTTTGGTATGCTCTACAAAACCTTTGTGATAATTTTCGCCCATGAAGGCCAATGGGATGACTGCATGAAAAAAACTGGAAATCACAACCATGTTACTGAAAATTCATCAAGAAATTTAATAATCCGATCGATGAAATAGTATAAAATAAAACGTTCTCACTTACGCTTTAGGTTCCAATACGTTTGTGTAAGCGGAACCTTAAAACTAAATAATGAAGAAATATTAGGAACACTCACTATACACCCACGTTATGGGCGATTGACATTAATATAAATTTATCAAAAACAATAAAGTATAAACAATAAAATTGAATTGACATGGACTTATTTACATCATTAAAAACATTAGCGGAGCGAGTAAAATTCTTGAAGGATAAAGTAGAAACAGAAGAAGCAACTAAAAGGGCTTTTATAGATCCATTTTTCAAATTGCTTGGATATGATTTTGCCGATCCCACCGAAGTAGTACCAGAATACAATTCAGATTTTGGTTCAAGACAAGGAGCAAAAGTTGATTACGCAATTATAAGAGATGATAAACCTATAATTTTGATTGAATGCAAACCTTGGAAAGAAAAATTGAGCGAAAACTATGCATCACAACTGATGAAATATTATAGTGCTTCTGATGCTAAATTCACTATTTTAACAAATGGCATTGAATACAAATTTTTTACGGATTTAGAGAAGGCCAATGTTATGGATAAATTTCCATATCTAGAATTTGATATTGAACATATAAATGAAAGTATTGTAGTAGAATTGGAAAAATTTAAAAAAGCTACTTTTGATGAAGAAAAGATAATTGAGACGGCTACTGAATTAAAATATCTAACTGCAACAATAGGTCTTCTTAAAAAGGAATTTGCGAATCCATCAAAAGATTTTGTTAAATATATTGGTAAATCTGTATATGACGGTAATCTAACTTCGAATAGACTTGAAAACTTCACTGAAATAGTAAAAAGGGCCTGTGATTCAATGATTAATTCATTAGTTGATAAAAGATTACAAGATTTTCAAGAAATTAGAAAAACAGAAATAGAAATAGAAATACAGAAAAATGAAGCAGACAAGAAAGAGGATTCTAAAATAGTTACAACTCAAGAAGAAGATGACGCATATCATATTCTTAAATCAATAATAAGAAATGAATGTGATTTAACAAAATTTAAACCGAAGGATAACCAAACTTACTTTTCCACATACTATGAAAAACAAACACAACCTGTTTGTCGTCTTTATTTTAACAATCAAAACAAGAAATATATTTCAATTTTAGATGCTACAAAAAACGAAGAAAAAATCCTAATTGAGAAATTAGATGACATATACAATTATTCAGAAAAGATAATTGCATCAATTAAATCATATCTGTAATTTTAAAAATGATCTTGGGGCATTAGATAAACATAACATACATAAAACGATTCAGCGAAGAGATGATATTTTAAATTTTGAGATTAAGCCAGTTGCATGATAAATAAGCGTAGTCTGGATGGTTTCATGACCCAGCAGTTGCTGGATGTGAAGCAGGCTCGTGCCCAAACTTACATGATGCGAAGCAAAGCTATGGCACAAACTGTGAAGGTGAAGTTTCTTGGTAATACCTTCACGCTTCAAGGTTTGAAGCAAGGCCCAGCACATGGCTGCTTCGCTAAGCTTACTGCCCTTTTTGAGCCCATTAAACAGCCAGGTTTCAAAAAATTCTTGTACAGGAAGCGGATATCGTTTACGTTAATGTGCATGGTGCTGCGACTGTGCTTTTTGACCTCTCGCTCATAAACCAGGAAAGCATAAATTTCCTCTTTATTAATTTGCCCGGGAGGCTTGTTGCAGTATTCAATCAGTCGCTTCGGATCGTTCAGATAACTGGTTATGGTGCGTGGTGAGAGATTCTCGATCACCATTCGTTGACGCATCTTTTCCAAAAGATCGTCAATACCTCTTAACTTTGAAAAGCTTTTTTTTGCATGTTAACTAAATTTTTATGTTTAACCCGATAAGGTTAAGAATTTTTCCTAACTTAGCTCCCCCGTAGGGTTTAGTTCAACTACCAACATAGGCAGTACAACCTGCGGTATTGACAAAATACGATGGAATACACCACTCAGGAAT
>JABMQA010001302.1 GCA_013203545.1 Bacteroidota bacterium | reverse complement strand
AATGAGGGTTTTGAGTTTTTCAGCAGGCCCTACATAGATTTGTAATTCCGCTTATTTAGACAGCCTCTCAGAAGATACGCTACAAAATTGTGTCATCAGGGATGTTGCGTGTACTTTGTTCGTTGTACAAATAGTAATGCATAACCTTAAGTACATTCACAACCCTGAAACCCCAGTGTGATTTGAACAGATCGGCAATTTCCCACACAGCCACCTTCTTGGCATCGCGCAAAGGCTTTTGATACAGCAGCACAAAATCCTTCATATCCTGGTAAATATCTGTCAGGTTATCAGCCAGGCTGCCTTTAACCGGTTCGTTAAGCGGATTGTCGTTCTCCAGGAACCAGTATTCGTCTTCCTTACCGATGATTTCCCGCACTTCATTAAATACCGTTTGCCATTGTTCCTCGGTAAGGTATTTTTCATTTGATGAAAAGTCCTCCACTTCAATTACGGGCAGTACAGAGCCTCGGAGATACAACAGTGGCAGTGCTTTGTGCAAATAATCAAAAATCTGTTTTTTTTCGTATTTGTCAATCTCCTCAATAAAAAGGCAGTATTTCTGTGCTACCGCAAGAAATTCAAGCACAAACGGAGAATATGCCGGTTCTTTTAATATTTCTTCCTGTTCCATCGATCGGGTATTTTATGTATTCAGATTTGCTTTGCAGAGCGCAAAAGTACATTTTCAGCAGTTTTAAATGAGGGATTCATACGGAATTTTCAATTTCTCGTGTAGATTTCGTATCATTTTTAGGGTCAATTTTCTTTTGCGACTAAAAATCTCTGAAACCCTGCTTTTATATCCAATCACCTGAGCCAAATCTTTTTTTGTCATACCCATTTGCTCCATTCTAAATTTTATCGCTTCAATGGGATCAGGTGCTTCAATGGGATAATGTTCATCTTCGTATTTTTCAATTAAAATCGATAACAATTCAGCTTCGTCACCCTCCTGACTATCAACTGGTGCATGAAATATTTCTTCGAGCCCTTTTAGGGCAAGATTGTAATCCGCTTCAGTTTTTAAGACTTTTATATCCATAATTTCTATATTTTTTCTGCATTGGTTTTGTCGTAATCATCATGAGTCCCTATAAACCGAATAAAAACCCATTGTCTGAGGTAATTTATTTCAACGATCAATCGATACTTATTGCCACAAACATTAAACACCACTCTACTACTCTTTAAAATACTTGCTTTCGTATACGCGGCAATGATATCAGAAGGATTAGTCCATTTAGCGTTCGATGCCTCCTTGTACCATGTCCGCAGCGATTCTTCGGAGTCCCTGTGTTTCTCCCAAAATTCCCGAAGTATCTTTTTTGCAACAACTCTCATTAATCATCAAGATTTGCTGCAAATATATAAAAAAGTTACCAAAACGGTAATAGTAATCCCAGTTTTTCCATTTCAACTATCTCCGGGGATTCCATCGGAGAAAATTCGGGATTGGATATTTAAATTTTCTTTCTATATTTGAAACAGAGAATTAAATTCATTGTAATTTAGTAATGTTTTCAACTGTCTTCTCACCCTAAAGTAAATTTGTTATGAAACAAAAATGTAAGATTATTCTAACTCTTTTTTTATTCTTGTTGGTTTTTACAATAAAAGCACAGGAATATTTACCCTTCCCGAATGATAGTGCAGTTTGGCATTCTGTTTATTCATATCCATCGCCAGATCCTCCATACATTTATTACCAGACATACAGTTATGAAGCGAAGGGCGATACGATAATAGATAGTAAAGAGTATACAAAGTTGTACTGGTATCCTGCTCTAAACATCAATTATAGGTCAGGATATAGAGGTGCTTACCGAATTGACGTTGAAAGTGAGCGTGTTTACTACATTGATAAGAATTATGGTACAGAATCAATATTGTATGATTTTTCATTAATTCCGGGTGACACCATTGTTATTGATGGTACAGGATATGATCCATTCAACTTGGTATGTTATGATACTGCGTCAATCTTGCTTAATGGTTTTCCACATAAGCAATTATTTGTATATTCATACTTACCAAATGGTACAGAGTGTTATACCACATGGGTGAAAGGTATTGGAAGTTTACGGATGCCTATTGAAACTGATGGTTTTTGCGCATCTTCATTTGAATGGATTTACGACTTAACCTGCTTCTATTACAAGGATGAACAAGTTTATGAGTGGTTTGAAAATCCTTATTTTGAAGGCTGTATCGGTTCAAATGTAGGGGTAGAAGAATACCATTTGGGTACAGCCTTGGCTGTTGCCCCCAATCCTGCTAAAAATTGGACAGCATTTAATTACAAACTGCCTGATAATGCTGTTGAAGGGGTCATTAAAATTAGCGATACCGAAGGGAGAACAGTTGAGGTGTTAGATGTTTACGGAAATCGGGGGCAAAAAATGTGGGATACTCGAAATGTTAAGCCGGGAATATATTTTTATTCATTTACTGCCAACGGCATGAAGGAATCTGGGAAAATTGTGATTTCAGGTAAATAAGACTAACTACTGAAACCCGGGAAATAAACTCCCGGGTTTCAATAATACAATTACAATGAAATTTATATTACAACTTTTTGCCTTTGTCATTATATTTCCGTTCTGTTCAACCGGACAGTCCTACCAGATACAATGGCAATCCTGCTTTGGGGGTTCAGAATCGGATTATGCTGTGGATATAGTAAAATCCGGCAATAAACTATACTGCTTGGGTACTACATCATCCAATGATGGAGATATTTCAAATTATCATGGAGGAACAAATGATGTCTGGTTAATTTGTTTGGAGGAAAATGGTATGTTGCTTTGGGAGAAGACCCTTGGAGGAAGTGGAAGTGAAGGAGGTACCAGAATATTTAATGCTTCAATCAATGAGTTTTACCTTCTTTGTGGTTCTTCGTCGTCAGATGGAGATATTGGAAATGACCCCTATCCCGAATCCACTGATTTTTGGGTTGTGAAGGTTGACAGCCTCGGAAATATTATCTGGGATCGCATCCTTGGTGGAAATATGATGGATTACATGTGGACCGGTACACTGACCACTGACGGGGGCATAGTGGCCTTCGGATGGACGGGCTCTGGTGATGGCGATGTTAGCGAATGGTATGGCATGTACGATATGTGGATGGTAAAGCTGAATAGTGATGGTGAAAAAGAGTGGGACTTCTCTGTTGGCACCGATGATTTTGAATTCGGACAGGCCATCATTCAAACCAGCGACGGGGGATTTCTTTTGGGAGGATCGGTAACACCGGGCGAAGGGGGTAATCTGGAGTGCGAGCCTTTTAATTACAACTCCGAAGCCATGCTCATAAAGATAGATGCCAATCTCAATATCCAATGGCAACAATGCTATGGGGGCAGTGGTCATGACGGGGCTACTGCGTTAACTGAAGCAAGTGACGGGTATATCTTTGGTGGTTACGCCGGTTCCAATGATGGAGACATCTCCGGCTGGCACGGAGAAGGAGATATTTGGGTAGTAAAAGTCGATTTTAATGGAAACATCATTTGGCAAAAATGCTTAGGGGGATCTAGATATGAAGGAAATGTTAAATTAACCTTAACCGATGATGAAGAAATTTTAGTCTCAGGGGCAACCCAATCAACAAATGGAGATGTAACCGGAAATCACACTATCAGTGAGTATGAACATGACATTTGGATAGTCAAACTCAATCAGGAAGGTGAATTAATTTGGGAACAATGCTTCGGCGGGATTTGGGACGAACAGGTGCAATTTGGCTTCCTTAAAAAAAACGACCATGATTTCGTCATCGCCGGCCAAACGGATTACGGGCCTTCCTTTGATGTGGCGTGTACACCGCATGGTGGTCAATACGACAGGGATTTCTGGGTATTCGAAATTAAAGATACCATTACATCTGTTGCCGACTTGACGGTTCAAATCAAACACTTAAAAGTATATCCTAACCCGGCTGGTAACTATGTTTGTTTTGAGTACAGTAAAGTTCCAGCGCCAAATAACGGAGCAGTGATAAAAATATCAAATGCGCAGGGCATCCAAATAAAAACCCTATCTATTCAGGAAACAGAAGGAATAAAAGTCTGGGACACCAGGAACCAGAAGGCGGGTATTTATTATAAAATTAAAACCACCTCCTTTGGGGGTGGTAATGTTTAATTGGGTTCGCCTGAAAAATATTAACTTCGTGACATGAGTAATTTCAAGAAATTGAGTCATGTGATTTATAGGTGCACCTACCATATAGTTTGGACACCCCAGTATCGATATCGAGTCCTAGAAGGACTAGTCAAAGAACTATTGTCAAAAGATATACCAATGCTATTGGCTTGGAAGTCAAGTGAATTAATAGAGATGAATATTCAAAAAGATCATATTCATCTTATCGCAAGTGTCCCTCCCAAAATATCTATTTCAACATTGATGGGAATTTTGAAGGGAAAAACAGCAATAAAGATATTCAAAAGTTATCCTCAACTAAGGACAAAACCCTATTGGGGTAATCACTTTTGGGCAAAAGGCTATTGCGTTGATACAATAGGTCTTGATGAGGATAAAATCAAGAAATATGTAAAATATCAAGAAGAACAAGAACGTAAAGAAGAACAACAGAGGCTCGACTTTGGCCCCTTATAGGGGCTTATTTCCAAGTCCACCTTCTTTGAGGGTGGATTCTTTAATTT
>JABMQA010001301.1 GCA_013203545.1 Bacteroidota bacterium | reverse complement strand
GATGGCGGTATCAAGATCAGTTAATTTTGTATCAACGTCAAGACCGTTAAGCAGAAGTTTTTGGGTAGAAAGGGAACCGACTTCAAGATTAGCAATTTTAGCATCAGAAAAAGCACCGATCCGATTAACTAATTCACCATTATTTGTTAGTTCAAAATCAGTTTGACTGTCTCCACCAATGGTAAGATTGTCAGTATCGGTAAGGTAAACATCGAGGTCGTACCAGGAAATATTAAGAAGAACCATAATATATCCTTGATCCGGGGGAAGTGGAGTTTGTAGATAATCAATTCTGGCTTGAATTTCTGCAATGTCATTATAAGTATTAATTGTTGATCTCTTTCTTGCTTCTGGATTGTCTATGTCTGTTTGACTAGCAAGATGATCTTGATTTAGTTTTTTTAGTGTTTCGATTCTATTTTCCAGGTCATTAATAATATTTTGTAACTCCGGAGAAATTTGAGTATTGCCGTTAAATCCTTCGATGGCAATACCTACAGTTGTTCCTGCTTTTGTTGCTTTCATTCCTATTCCAGGAAGATGACTACTGGTAATTCGATCGCCAGATTTGATAATGCCATTTTCTAAAGTTACCTTAACCGGAACACGACCAGTTATGGCAAGAGGCACTCTTAGTTCCTCAGGAACTGTTTCTCCGAAGACCTGATATGGATCTGTAGAAATGATTCCAATAATTCCTTTTTCATAGGCTGTTGTTGTTTGGTTTACTTGCAAGCCTGTGACCAGGTCAATACTAACAATTTCGGCCATATTGGCATTAGTGCCGCGTTTGTAAAATTCAGCGATATCACCTGGTGCCCCATTACAGTCATAAATATAAGTGCCGGAGGAGCCGCTATGACAAAGCCCGTGTTGATAAGCAGGAGTGGTAAAACCATTAGTTTTGTAAAATCCGCTACTCCCACCGCTACCTGCACCTTCGAAGGTATAAGCGTAGGCATTTCCCGCAATTTTTAAATCGGTACTAGTTGGAGCAGTTTGAATACCCACACTGCCGGCGAAATATGCATTTCCACCATTGACAATATTTCGAGAACCGTCGATGATCGCTGTTGCTCCAATCTTTAAGTCTCTGACTCTGAGTGTTTCATATCCCGTACCGGGGTTATCTCTAATTGATATATCAGCGTCGGTTTCTAGAAAAATTTGACTGGCTACACGACCGCCCCAGTGAAAGGATAAATGTGGAGCCTCTGTTAGTGCGCCGGTTTGTGCACCAGCGTTGTTGTATTCTCTTATCTCAAGAGAGGCAGAACCGTAAGCATCGTCTAATGAGTTTGAGGCAATTTCCCAGTTACCTGGGGTGGCATCTCTAATCCATGCAGTTGAATTAAGGGTATCCAACGTGTCAGCATCGCCGGCATTGGTGGCATAAGGAGCGGTTACGGAGCCTCCGTTGGTTAGTGTTATTGTGTTTCCGCTCGTGCCCAGATTTTGAGTATCGGTGTTGTCGAGGTAAGTAGCTCCGCTTGACCCATCCAGCAAATCCGCGTCTAGGCCTGAACCCGAGCCGTCGGTACCGCTTGTCCATATTTGCCTCCATCCGGGTGAATAACTAGTTCCTTGATCATTATAAACAAGTATTTGTCTTGCAGCCCAGCCGGTATTTGCTCTCGTTACCCTAACATGTATATTACCCCTGGTGGTGTCAGAAGAATTGTCTGTCCATGTTTCTACAATACAACCTGCTAATTCAAAAGTTCCAAATCCTGTATCTGAAATATCAGAGTTGCCCGCATAACTCCAACTGGCTTTCATTATACTGTGATAATTATCAAAGGCTCCTTTGTTTTCAAGTTCTGTTATAAAAAGTGCGGTTGTTGTGCTTGCAGTAAACGCAACTGTTCCCAAGTCTGTCACTTCATTATGAGTTGTGAATACACTAGAGTTATTTCCATCCAACAAATCCGCGTCGAGGCCTGAACCTGCACCGTCATCTGATGCTGCCCAGTTGATGTCGATAATGCCTTGGTTTCCCATGTCAAGCACCCCGCTTGTATTGAAGAATGTTGCCGTTGTACCAAGATAGGTAGCTCCTTGGAAATAGATATTGCCCACTGTTTGAATGTCATAAGAAGTGGAAGGAGCTATCCCTATTCCTACGTCTCCAGTTGTATTTATTCTAAAGTCATCACCATCACCTACAACGAAAAGTGAGGCAGGGGAGGCATCGCCGATGCCGATGTTGCCGCTATATCCAGAGATTGTTCCTCCACCACTACCCAATTTAATTGACGCAATTGTGCTGTCTTGTACACCATAAACACCTAATGTGTTAGCGACATTCACATCCCATAGTTCCGCATCATCTCCTCCTCTGAAATATGATGCGCCGTTAACACTACTGGTAATTTTATTGGTGGAATTAATTGTCAAATCATTGGCAACTTCGGAGTCAACCCAATCAAAAGAAAGCGTTCCAGTATTTGCCAAAGCACCTTTTGGAATGCTTGTAAGAGAAGCCCCTGAACCAGAAAAGGTAGTGGCTGTAAGTGTACCGGTAACGTTGGTATTGCCATTTACATTTAATTTATAACTTCCTGGATCAGTCGTCCCCACGCCTACATTTCCAGAGCTGGTGGCAAAGTAAGCACCGGTGGTGGTGTGCAGGTCTCCGGTGATATCTAGTTTGTAGTTCGGCGCTGT
>JABMQA010001300.1 GCA_013203545.1 Bacteroidota bacterium | reverse complement strand
TGGACAGTTTGCAAATTTTTTTCATTAAGTTTGGTTTTAAATTGCCTGGAAATAAAGATGGAAAAAAAACGTGTAATTAAAAGTATCGAAAACATCACTGAAGATGTTTTGATGGTCATCAAAAAAAAGTATCCTGACGGATGGTCAAACCATGTTATGCGGATTAACAAAGGGAACAATGAATTTTTCCATGCCATTACAGTTGATACCGATGACACCTCCTACATGATCAAGGTTAACGTTAAGATTGATTCGATAGATGATATCGAAAAGTATGCGAACCAGATTGAACAAACTGATGTAAAGGAGGACAAGGATTTGGAGGAATCGGATGATAGTGGCATTGATGACGATGATGCATAATTCTGATTACTGCCCTTAGGTTTTTTTAAATGAAATGCTAAACCAAACCTCATTTGGTTTTTAGGATTATTTTTGGCTTTTCATAACTACTACTTTAAATGCTTTGCATCGAACGAAACAACACAGATCCCTATTTTAACCTTGCTGCCGAAGAATACATCCTGAAAACTTTTGGCGGGGACGTATTTATGCTGTGGCACAATGATCCATGTATTGTGGTAGGGAAACATCAGAATACACTGGCTGAAATCAACGTTGAATTTGTTAGGGAACAAAACTTGCCTGTAGTCCGCAGAATTTCAGGCGGCGGAACGGTTTTTCATGATCATGGAAACCTCAATTTTACTTTTATCAGAAATGGGGAAAAGGATAAACTGGTTAATTTCAGAAGGTTTACGCAACCCATTATTGATGTACTGGAAACACTTGGTATAACGGCCACGTTTGGTGGCAGGAATGACCTGACATTTGAGGGTAAGAAATTCTCGGGTAATGCGGAACATGTCTATAAAAACAGGGTCCTTCACCACGGTACAATTCTTTTTAATTCAAATCTTGATCATTTGGAGCAGTCAATATTGACCCAACCCTCAAATTTCAGCGACAAGGCGGTGAAATCTGTAAGGAGTACGGTAACCAATATCCAACATTATCTTACCAACATGATCGAAATGGACGAGTTTAAGGAACTGGTACAAAAATATCTGCTAAAAGTATTTCCAGGCTCTGAGATCTACAGGTTTACCGATGACGATGTGAAGGCAATTCATGATTTGTCCGTATCCAAATACCAGACATGGCAATGGAATTTCGGATACTCGCCCAGGTATAGTTTTAATAGAACAATTAAAACCGGTGTAGGGAATATTGAATTTTACGTGATGGTTAAAAATGGTATTATCCTGGATATTAAAATCAAAGGTTTTAATGATGACTATTCCAAATTATCCGAAATTGAGCTGCTGCTAATCAACCAACCCCACAATCCCGAGGCGATAGAAAAGATATTAAATTCAAAAAGTGTCGGGCATTTTATTAAAAACATACCACCAGGTGAACTGATAAAAGGCATGTTTTAGAATGATGGGTAAACTTTATAGTCTCTATCCTTACTCGCTCATTTTCATCTCAATCTCATCACGGATCCCCTCCAATTCAAGAATTAGTGGTTTCAGGTTCCAGATAAAGGTGGAATTCCGCCACAGTATATTAATCTCCTCGGATTTTGGCGTCAGTTCCTTCTTATATTTTCTGAAGCTACTCCGCAGCCGCTCAAAATCCAGACGTAGATCAGGGAATCCATGCGGTTTGGATCGCTTATCAATTGCATCGGAAAGCACATCAAAAGCCAACTGAACCTTAGATGAAAAATCCAGTAAATCTGTTTTCATATCCATAAATCCATCGTTCTCCATACACTTTTTACCAGCCAGGTCAAGCGATTGCAACGTATTATAAATGCGCTGGATCAATAGTTTTATTTGAAGGCCATGGTGCAATATTTTATTTTGTAATACCTCACTTTTAGCTGCCCCTATCAATACATTACCTTTTTCGAAGTGCTGTTCGATATCCTTTTTGAAACCCCCGTTTGAGGTTAAAGTTTCCTTACCAAACAAGGTATTCATAATGGCTTCAAAATACAGTTTCTCCTTATTTAATCCATCCACCAAAACATTTGCAATTCTTAGCCTCGCCCTTTCCGGCCAAAAAAGAAAGGTAAGAAATACTACCAGCAAAACGATTGCCGCGGTATAACCAATTCTTAAGAATGCAAGGTGATTATCACCAGGGAAGATTATAGAAAACATACAAATGACTAAAAAGGTAATAGCAATAATTGTTGGAATAATTTTATCAAGGTTCGTAAACCAGATCATCAGAAACAAAACCAAAACCAATACCGCATAAAAGAGTATACCATGAGCGGGATGTAACAGTACAAAAACAAAAGCCAGTAAACTGCCGGCAATTGTACCAATTAGGCGATCGCGGCCTGCCTGGATGGATATGCCAAGGTTAGGCCTGATCAATAATACAGTAAAGAGCACCAGCCAAAATCCATATTCAGGTTCAAAAAACCTGTAAAACGCCATGCTCATCCCGATAATAATTGCTGATCTCAAACCAAATTTGAAGGCCGGGCTAGAAAATCCAATCTTTGATCCAATGCCCGAAATGGACTGGAAAAAACTTTTTAGTTTCTCAGCTATAGAAAAAGAGGGTAATTCCAGACTTACCACTTTTTCAAGGTGTAAAACTTCCTCCAGCATCGATCGTAGCGCATTAACAGTACTGAACACGGCAATCCATTCCTCACGGGTACCTTCAACCTCTCCATTTTGATATTTGTTCAGGTACCTGACATCCAAATCTGCCAGTTGCTTTTGAAGTTTTTTAAGATCATGCGC
>JABMQA010001299.1 GCA_013203545.1 Bacteroidota bacterium | reverse complement strand
TGCAGGGAGGACTCTACAACAACAACCTGCTCACCACTGAGGCCGGTTTCAGGAAAAAGTGTGATTGTATTATCACCATTGTAATAATTATTTTGAAAAAATTGTCTGATATTGTTCGAATAGATCTTATAAACAACCACATCAACCGCACGAAGGCTAACTGTTTTAAACGAGAGCACCAGGTTGCGGGAATCAGGCATAATCACACCACTGCCCAGTATTTTCACCTGTGGTGTAAGCGCTTCCATTGCCACAGTTATCTGCTCCTGAGCACCCAGCACCCTTCCACTTCTGTTTTGCAGGGAGGCCTCTACAACAACAACCTGCTCACCACTGAGGCGGGTTTCAGGAAAAAGTGTGATTGTATTATCACTCTTTGAAATTCTGAACCCATCCAAATCCTTAATTCTTACAAGGCCGGTTAGCGATTGATTGGGATCGACAGGATCGGAAAACTGCAATTTGATACTTTGATTTTCCGAATCGTTATCTACCTCTACATTTAGAAGTGAAAAACTGCTTAACGAAGGGATATTGATTTTAAAACTTCCCTCTTTGTCGGTACCAATAGCATTTCCATTCCAGGTGAGAGTAGCATCGTAGGGCTGCTCCTTGCGTGGAATATTATCGATGACATAGGCAAAATCCCTGGCGCCATTTGCGCTTACCTTAACGGTGAGAGAACCAAATGGTGAAGATGCTTCCAGAATTTTGGAGATCTCCTCAACAGGCATTACATCGGAGGTCACTACCTTTCCTTCATACTTTTTTAAATCATCATCATCCGGATTGGCCGACATCAGGCTGCCCCTGTACACGGTAAAATCTTTGGCAATAATTGAAAATCCAAAATTGAAGACTTTGAGATCCTGCCGGGCCTCAAATAAATTTCCAAGGGCAAAATCGACTGAATAGTAAGCTCCTGAAACAAATGGGGCATCAGGTCTGAATTCAATGGTAAAGGGGTCGATGAGAAATGTTTTACCTTCGATTTCCGGGTCAAAATCGAATATTTCAAGGGATGTCTCATCACCCGGACTTATGCCCTGAACCTCTTTGGACAGTGTAACGGTAACCGGGGTTTGAGATGCAATCGTTCCGGAGGTATATCCGCTGATATAGTCTTCGAACTGATTGGGATCACTGCGTTTTTCATGCCGGCCATCCTGATTGCAGGATAACAATAGTATAGCAAGCAAAACTAAAAATGCTGGTAATCTGAGTTTTTTCATCACTTTGTTTGAATTTTTTTTGGAATTAAATATAGCCTGGTAATCAGGGGATTTATGTTGAGTCTGATTGATTTTACTGATGCAAACAAAACCAGTATAAATTTTGCCTAAAATACAAATTTTTCAGATTATTTGACACTTTGTTTTGACATTTTATTTAAAAAATGTGAAAATTTTGTATAAAAATTGAAGCGACTCGCAGCAAGCTGACAGGTATCTCAATGGAATTTTTATTTATTCACTCTGAAGAGCGGTGAAGTTACCCTTAATCCCGACCTACCCTTCGACAAGCTCAGCGCTGGCAGCTCGGAATCAGATAGGTAATTGTAGTTTTTTAACAAATATGAAATCAATAAAAAAATTACTTTTGTAAACTAACGTTTTGATCTGGAAAAGAGAACCTAATAAAATGTCAAGATTACGAAATGCACCGCTGCAGGAAGTTATTTTCGAAGTCCGATGGGAATTGGAGGTTGATGAACGAACTAACCATATGATGGATAAAGGCTTTGATTTGGCAGCAGGAGCTTTACGTCAAATCCTAAAAAAGGAATTTCCTGAAGTGGTGAGGAAACTACCAGCAGATATGCCCCCACAACTATATCAATTTCAGCCAGTATTTCAGTTTTGGTCGGGTGCATCTATTTGGCCAGTTATTCAACTTGGCCCCGGTATCTTAACAGTTAATGAGGTTGACATAAATTATGACTGGGATTCAAGGTATTTCCCCCTTGTACAGCGGGTAATTGATTGGGTTCGAGAAGCATATAATATGAGTTTAAAGATTAATTTTGTTTCATTAAAATATATTGATTCGGTTGATATATCTGATTATGAATTTTCTAATTGGAAAGATTTCGTAAACAAAAATCTAACGTTTAATTTTACTAACCACTTCGATACAGATTCACGATTAAATAACTTTTCATTTAATCAAGTCTTTGAAATCGATTATAAATCAAAATTGCATTTATCCATTTCAAATGGGAAAAACAAACAGAATGAAGAACTACTAATCTGGCAATCCGCTGTTGTTTCTGACAACGAGGAATCAATTCGAGATTTATTAAACTGGATTTCCTTTGCACATACGAAGACTTCTGAACTATTTAGGAAGATTACTAAAAAAGAGTTTTATGGAAGCTTTACTACAAACAAAAAATAGTCCAACTAGTCAGGACACTGGATCAATTTATTTTGATCTTTACTTTGATAAATCACCATGGTTAATATGGTGCTCCTCTGAAGGAAGTACTGTTATGGGTGGTTTTAGAGAAAAAATCAACCCATCCTTAAGTTCACGAAAAATGATCTCAAAACTTCAGGAGTTCAAAAATTTGAAATCGAATTGGGATTCATACAACGCAGATGTGCCATCAAACATTGCAATTATGAACGCCATAAACTTTATATTGAAAGCAGATAACCAAAATCTTAATGTCTATTTTGTTGCACCAGGCAGAAGCGGTGAAATATTGGTAGAATTTAAAGGTGAAAATGAAAAAGCTGCCGAAATTTATTTTAATCCCAATGGTTCGTCCGAACTTTTATTATTCGCGAATGAAGAATGTTTTTATGAAGGGGATTTGGATTTCAGAAAATTGTTATCCTATATCTTATGAAAAAAATTCCCTTGAAGCAAAAACCTGAAAGAATATTAGATAAAGATCGTTTACTAAGGAGGATACAATTCCTTGATCCTAATTTCTTTAAACCTGATGGAACCCCAGCGTCCTCAAGTTTCACCACAAAACCGAGAGAGAATGGATTATCAGTGGATATTGAGCGAATGACAACTTATGAAAAATCAATTCAGGATATAAATCGATTCAGGTTATTTGCTCTACAATGCGAGTATATTAGGCATCTTGGATTTGAATGCATCCATGACCCATTGGTTGGCAATCACGCACATGCGCTTATTGCCGGGCAAATAACAAGAACAAAAGCCCGGAAATTTGCCAGTCATGCTTTACGCATTGAATACCCTTAGTAATGAATGATTGAAAAATTAATTAATCAATATCACGGTTCCGTTCCAATGTGAAACAATCGAATGTTCCAATCTGAAACATCTTTGTGCGCCCTTTTAAATAGGGTTGCTATCCCATAATTCGCCGAATCAGATATTTATATTTCATGGCACCAGCTTTGTTCTCTGCTTGCAAATCAGATTAAGATTGTAGCACACAATGATAAAAAACTACCTGACAATCGCTTTCAGGAATTTAATCCGAAATAAATTCTTTTCCATTATCAATATATTGGGACTTACCCTTGGCATATCGACCTTTCTGATCATTTTTTTGTTTGTTTTTGATGAATTGCAATATGGCAAAGGACATCCGGGGAAGGAAAATATTTATCGCATCCTACGCGGAGGGGATGATTGGTCCACAATTAGTCCGGGAATTCTCAAATCCGCAGTCCTGAAAAATATGCCAGGTGTTGAAAAAACCTGCAGGGTTAGAAAATCCGGTTCAGTAATTACTTATGGGGACACCTTTTATTCTGAAAACGATGTGGTCTTCGCCGACAGCAATTTCTTTGATTTTTTTAGTTGGGATAACCCGAATTGTCCGAATGACGCTTTAACTGAGCCCAATTCGATTGTGATCACACAAGCCATGGCCCACAAATATTTTGGTGACCGTAACCCAATCGGGGAAGTTATCACTATAGATAACGAGGTAGGCGTTATCGTGAAAGGGGTAATTGATGCAATCCTTACCCATCAGCCCATTTACTTTGATTTTTTGGTAAACAACAATGTTCTGTACAAATTGAACAATTCGGCTATGACCAACTGGGACAATTCTTCGATGCACAACTGGGTGCAGCTTAATGCAGCCGTAAACCCGGATAGCCTTGCCGCCAGGATCCCCATACTGATAGCCAAAGCGCGTGGGGAAGAAAATCCCGGGCGTGCCCTATATCGTTTTCAGAACTACCAGGATGTTCATTTGCATTCAAAGGGCTTGGGTTTCGATCATGCCGGACGTGGTGATATGGATGTGGTAATCAGTTTTACTTCCATTGCCATCATCGTATTGTTACTGGCCTGTTTCAATTATATGAATCTGTCAACCACACTTTCAGCCCGGAGGTCCAGAGAAATTGGTTTACGCAAAACAATAGGCGCCAGCCGTAAACAGATCATCTTTCAACTACTTATGGAAGTGATCCTTATTACCATTATTTCACTGATACTTGCCCTGATCCTGGTTGAAATCATGGTGCCCTGGTTTTATCAACTCACCGATAAGAGCCTGTCTTTATACCAATTCGATATTTGGGTAATCCTCCCTGTTGTTTTTAGTTTTATACTAATTGTGAGCTTCCTGGCTGGATTTTATCCGGCATTTATAC
>JABMQA010001298.1 GCA_013203545.1 Bacteroidota bacterium | reverse complement strand
TGCCTCATCCTGGGCAGAATCAAGCAACAGCGAAACAATTTTTGCATTTCAGGTGGATGTGATTGGTGTTGATTTTGGCACCAGGCTTTTTGGAACTGTGGCATTGGGTTTTGGCGCAAAAGGGATTCTCAATGCGGGTGTTGGGTATCGGTTTTAGGCAGACGATAATTTTCAACCATTTATAAAAATATTGAAAAATGGGACGAAAAAGCTAAAACCAGATTTAACACCCCACCTGTCAAGGTTGGATAGATTACTCCTCCTCCATAAAAGGATACCTGTAATCCGTCGGCGGATCGAAATTCTCTTTGATTGTGCGTGGCGAAACCCAGCGTAAAAGATTGAGGTACGATCCCGATTTGTCGTTGGTACCCGAAGCCCGCGCACCTCCAAATGGCTGCTGACCTACAACGGCGCCCGTAGGTTTATCGTTGATGTAAAAGTTTCCGGCAGCATTTTCAAGTTTCTCGGTTGCTATTTCGATGGCATATCGGTCGTTGGCAAAGATTGCGCCTGTTAAGGCATAAGGCGATGTTTTGTCGAGAAGTTCCAGGGTTTCCTCATATTTGTCATCATCATACACAAATATGGTAAGCACCGGTCCGAATATTTCCTCTTGCATAGTAACGTAATGTGGATCTTCCGTCCTGAGAACCGTTGGCTCAATAAAATATCCTTTTGTCTTATCATAATTCCCACCTGCCACTACCTCAACACCATCTTCCTTTGCCCGCTTGATATATCCGGTGATTTTATCAAAGGCTGGCTCGTCGATTACGGCATTGATAAAATTTCTAAAGTCCTCTACCCCACCCATACGGAATGATTTCAGGTCGCTAACCAGCAATTCTTTTACGCGTGGCCATAATGAATGTGGAATATAAGCCCGTGAAGCTGCCGAGCATTTTTGCCCCTGGTATTCGAACGCACCCCGCGACAGCGCCGTACCCAATTGTTCAACATTTGCTGATTTATGCACCATAACAAAATCCTTTCCACCTGTTTCGCCAACAATTTTCGGGTAGGTATTGTGAATCATCACATTGTCGCCAATGGCTTTCCACACCTTTTTGAAAACCCCGGTGGATCCGGTAAAATGAACACCCACAAAATCGGGATGCTGCGACATGACTTTCCCACCCACGGAACCGTCAACATTTACCATATTGATCACACCATCGGGTAACCCGGCTTCTTTGAGTATCTCCATGATGACCGCTGCCGAATAGATCTGTGTGGCAGCAGGTTTCCATACAACCACATTGCCCATCAATGCCGGGGCTGAAGGAAGGTTGCCTGCAATCGATGTAAAATTAAACGGTGTGAGGGCGTAAATAAATCCCTCCAGCGGTCGTTGCTCCACCCGGTTCCAAACGGCTTTCCCCGAGATGGGTTGCTCTTTGTAAATCGCCGCCATGAATTGCACGTTAAACCTGAAGAAGTCGGCCATTTCGCAGGCAGCATCAATTTCGGCCTGGTAAACATTTTTAGACTGACCCAGCATGGTTGCTGCATTTATTTTAGCACGAAAGGGACCGGAGATCAGGTCGGCTGCCTTTAAAAAAATGCTGGCACGATGATGCCAGGGTAGCTTTTGCCATTTCTTCCTTACCGAAAGCGCTGCATCAATGGCCATTTCAACATGTTCTTTTTCCCCCTGATAATAATATCCCAATAAGTGGCTAAGATCATGGGGCGGGCGAATTTCCCTCCTATCGGTTGTACGCACCTCTTTACCCCCTATATACATGGGAATATCTATAATTTTTGATCGCATATCACTGATCATTTTCTTAAGCTCAATACGTTCAGTGGAACCTGGGGCATACGATAAGATGGGTTCGTTTTTGGCAGCGGGAATTTCAAAAATACCTTTAGTCATAATGTATGGGTTTTAATTATCTGATTAAATAAGAAGCAGTCTGATAATTGTTGGGAAAATGATTAGCTCAGTCCTTCTGCCAGGGCATCCCGTTTGGAAGGGCGGGGCTATTCAAATCTAATAATTTTTTCAGATAGCTTCCATGTTTGTTTACTTAAAAATTTTTGCAAAATTAACCATATCAAATTATTTAGAATTGATCCAAATCACAAGCAATTTATAAAAATCGTTAAAATAAAATTATTTTTGATCACATATTTCTACTACCAACGATCAGTGGCTGTACATTTAATTTGAGATTCGGATGATGGTATTTCATAAGATGCTTATCTTCATTTTCCTACAATTTGTATTTTTCAACTATGCCACCGGTTTCGTGTTTGCGGTTTCAGTCGTCTGCCTGCTTATCCTTGCGCTCATAATAATTTATCTGAAAAATATCAAGCTGAAAAATGCAAGGGATGCTATGTACAATAGCGAATTAAAATTCAGGATGCTTGCTGAAAATTCAATGGATACCCTATGGACATCCGACCTTGAATTGAATTTGGAATACATCAGCCCATCCATCAGGTCTATTTTTGGATATGAAAGGGAAGAACGGCTTAATCTGTCTAAAGCAACCCTTTTTTCCCAAGCATCCGCCCGCAAGATAAAAAATGAGATATCAAAGAAAACGGAACACTTTAAAAGAACCGGAAATATTGGTGATCACGTTTACCTGGAGTTGGAAGGAATTCATAAAGATGGTACAAAAGTTTGGATGGAGGTAACTGCAAACCTAACACTGGATGCTGATGGAAAGCTAAAAGGGTTTCAGGGTATATCAAGAAATATTACCCCAAGGAAGAATTTCGAAAATAGTATGCTGAAATTGGTTGAAGACCTAACACTAAACGATGATATCCTGAAACTTAAAAACAAAGAACTTCAGCGGGTCAGGAACGAGATGGAGCAGATTGCCCTAAAGGAAACCGAGAACAGCGAAAAACTGGCTTCAACAATACGCCTCATGCGAAATGTGTTTGATGCAATTCCAGGTGGTATTAGCGTTATCGATAAGAATCACAACGTTGTTGAACTCAATTCAAAGCTACTGGAAATTTGTGGTATTCCCGACAGAACTGAGGCCATCGGGAAAAAGTGTTATAAAGTTTTTAATTGTGGTAATGAGCCTTGCGC
>JABMQA010001297.1 GCA_013203545.1 Bacteroidota bacterium | reverse complement strand
ATATTCGGGAGCCGGATGTTGTGCCAGTTCTGACCCGCTAATTTAGCATTGACCACATTATACTGGTATTTTGCAAATACCGGAACAACCAGGTTTTCAACAATGTTTCTGGTAAAGGTAAACTGCTGTAACCGTAAAGACATCTTTATATATTCATGGTCATCATCTACTATACAGGCATCCAACATCAGTGCGACAGGAATTTTATCTTTTTCCGAACGCTCGAATGAATTGACAATCGCCTGCTGAAGTTGTTTTTTGGATGGCTTTTCATAAGGGATACGAAGGCCGCGGATTAATGTTTCCGAATCTAAAATATTATCCGAATGGCTGCCTGTTTCATCGTGAAATACAAAAATGACAAACCCGGCATTAATCCCGGCATAGAGTGAATCAACAACTGCATTGGCCGCCTTTGCCAATCCATGCGACTTGGTAAGCATAGCAGCCCTTTTACCAGATAGTGCAACACCATGCGATACTGCAAAAGCAACCTCTTCATGAAAGGAATAGGGCAGCTTTATGTTGTGAATTTCATTCCAGGCATCATAAACCTGGCTTCCGCCAAATCCGGGAACACAACTTACATGAGACACGGAAATGTCGGACAAGGTATTTGAAATCAGAGCACTAACTTTCATAATGTGTCAATTAGATCATAAAAGTAGCATTTTAATAAGATATCGACAGCGACCTTAGGTGATAATAGCGAAGCGCTATAATCATTTTAACTTATTTTAAAACACAATTATTCGATTTAGTAGTACTTTTGCGACTGATTGTAAAACAAATAATTAACCTAAAAAATTTAGAGAAAACATGTCAGTATTAGTTGGAAAAAAAGCGCCATTGTTTGAAGCAGAAGCCGTAATAAACGGAGGGGAATTTACCGAAAAATTTACCCTGGAACAATATATCGGCAAAAAGTATGTGATTTTCTTTTTCTACCCGCTGGATTTTACGTTCGTATGCCCGACGGAGATTTTGGCCTTTCAGGAGCAATTGGAAGCTTTTGAAAAACGGGGTGTTATGGTAGTTGGCTGTTCGGTTGACTCAAAATTCTCGCACTGGGCGTGGCTGAATACCGAAAAGAAAGACGGTGGCATCAAGGGTGTTACCTTCCCGCTTGTTTCGGACCTTTCAAAAACAATCTCGGAAAACTACGACGTCCTGGCCGGAGAGTATGATTACAACGAGGACGGTGAAGCCGAATTTGACGGTGCACCTGTTGCTTACCGTGGATTGTTCCTTATCGACAAGCAAGGCGTTGTCCGCCACCAGGTGGTGAATGACCTGCCATTAGGCCGAAGTGTAAAAGAAGCGCTCAGGATGGTTGATGCATTGCAGTTCTTTGAGGAAAACGGTGAAGTCTGTCCCGCCGACTGGCACGCCGGTGATGAAGGGATGGCGGCGACCCAGGAAGGGGTATCCGATTATCTTGCAAGACACTAAAATTTTTAAAACTCATAACAAGAGCCCCATCAACAGGGGCTTTTGTTTTTAACAAAAAAACATATGGAAAAAAGGACAAATCCGTTTTATCAAATTCATAACCTGCTCAAAAAGCGCTGGAGCCCCCGGGCATTTAACGGACAAAAAATTGAAAAGGAAAAACTTCAAAGAATATTTGAAGCCGCACGATGGTCACCTTCGGCAAGTAATGAGCAACCATGGTATTACATTGTTGGGGAAAAAGGTGATGAGACTTTCACAAAGATTTTTGACACACTGGTTGAGTTCAATCAGTTGTGGGTAAAAACAGCGCCTCTCGCCGTTATTGCCATTGGAAGGGTGCAATTACTGAAATCCGGAAAGGAAAATCCATGGTTCAGGTATGATGTCGGGCAATCGGTAGCTCACATGACATTCCAGGCTATGAGTGAAGGGCTCTATGTTCATCAGATGGGTGGCTTTGATGCCGAAAAGGCCAGGTTGATGTTTGATATCCCGGAAGGCTACGAGGTGATTTCAGCAGTGGTAATTGGCTATCCGGGCGATTACAAAGTGTTGCACCCAAACCTTCAAAAACTTGAACTGGCAGAAAGGGAACGAAAATCAACGGATGCATTTGTTTTTTCAACTACATTTGGCGGGAAAACAGAATTAATATAACCGTTTGTTTTTATGAAAGAATCCAAATTCCCGCAATCATTTCTGTTAAAATCAATATTGATTGTTATTCCCTTTTTATTATACGCATGTGGAGGGGAAAATAAACCAACCCAAAAAAACAATGCCGTTCAAACGACAATAAAACCTAAAATTACAGTGCCGGACTTTAATGCAGATTCAGCGTATGCCTTTGTTGAAAAACAACTTTCCTTTGGGCCCCGTGTTCCGGGCAGTGACGCACATAAAGCATGCGCCTCATGGTTGGAGACGGAATTGAAAAGATTTACAGATCATGTGATCGTTCAGGAATTTAAATCAAGGATTTACAACAATGAAATTTTTGATGGGAAAAACATCATAGCATCTTTTAAACCTGAAATTAAAAACCGGGTTTTT
>JABMQA010001296.1 GCA_013203545.1 Bacteroidota bacterium | reverse complement strand
GTCCTGGAAGGAGAATTTGAAAATAAAATAGGATGCTGTGATAAACAATAAAGCTATGGCAGCAATTTTCATCATGGCAAACCATCTCCCTAATCTTGTTTCAGGCACTTCATGATGATCAAGTTTTCCCAGGAACCGGCCTTTATGGCCCAACCCTGGTTCCTTGTCATCGAAAAAAGCCCTGTTATCTTTTATTTTTTCTTCTAAAAACGACATGGTTTTATTTTGTTAATATTAAACGATTTACTATTAATTTCTGGAATTCATTACGATTTCCATAAGTTTTTGCTTTGCCCTCGAATACTTTGTTCTCACATTTCCATACCCAATATTCAATATTTCTGATATTTCGTGATGGTCGTATCCTTCGAGCAGGTGAAGCGAAAGGATAATCCGGTAGCGATCCGGCAGCTTATTAATCGCCGCTTTTATTTCTTCAAGGCGGCAAAAAAGGTTCTCAGAATATTCCTGTTCTTCCTGGCCCGGATCCGCCGGATCTATTTCACTTTCTTCAAGACTTGTCAATGGACGGTTTTTTCTCAAAAAGTTTATTGAATTGTTGGTAACGATTTTTTTCATCCAGGCACCAAAACTTCCCTCCCCCCTGTATGAACCGATTTTCTGAAAAGCTTCCAGAAACGATTCCTGCATGATATCCTCCGCTTCCGCCACATCATTAACAATACGAAAACTGGCATTGTACATGGCCTTGTAATAGAGCTCATAAATCCGCACCTGGGCATCTCTGTCGTTTAACCTGCAGGCCTCTATCAAATCATTGTGAATGTCCTTAACAGCTGTTTCCAATTTTCCATCAATTCAATTTAAACTACCCTAACGACACAACTAAATTGCAAATGTTACAATTAACGCGTTTTTTTTATTACCTACGAATAATTTTATTTGGAGTATTATGGGGGGAAAAAGAAAACCCGGTTAGGAAAACCGGGTTTAAACACAAACATTATGAAAAACAAAAACTATACTCTTTTTTCTTTTATTCTTGCTTTTTTACCTCTGAGTCCCCTGAGGTAGAAAATCCTTGCCCGCCTAACAACACCACGCTTGTTTACAAAAATCTTATCGATGAATGGCGAGGAAATGGGGAAAATTCTTTCAACACCCACATTACCCGATATCTTTCTAACAGTAAAGGTTTCGGTTGGCCCGCCGCCTTTACGCTGTAAAACAACACCCTGGAAATTCTGGAGCCGTTCTTTGGCCCCTTCTTTAATTTTATATGTAACCGTAATGGTATCGCCAGCTTTAAACGAAGGTAGCTCTTTTAATTCAACCGTACCCTCAATAAATTCTAAATGTTTATTCTTACTCATTGCTTTCTGTGTTTATCTGTTTCTCAGAAATAAGGAGTGCAAAAGTAAATACTTTTTTTATTTTAACAACTAAATCAGATAATTTTTTTACAATATTCTTTAAAACGCATTTGAATATTGAACAGGCAAAACAATTGCATCGTATGATAATTGAGTTTATCCATAATTATTAACAATTATTGAAGCACAATACATTTTGGTATATTTTTGCTCACCATGACAAACACAAAGACTTTTAATAAAGAGGCTTCAATTCTTGCACTTCAAAACCTTGCCACCCAGGTAAGAAGAGACATTCTTAGAATGGTACATGGTGTTAAATCGGGGCATCCCGGGGGCTCATTGGGCTGCGCCGACTTTTTTGTTGCTATGTATTTCGAAATCCTGAATCACTCTCCTGAACTTTTCTCGATGGACGGGTATGGCGAAGATGTCTTCCTGCTTTCAAACGGGCATCTGTCTCCCGCCTGGTACAGTGTGCTTGCCCGTAGCGAATATTTCCACACAGCAGAATTATCAACATTCCGAAAGCTAAATTCCAGGCTTCAGGGGCATCCGGCCACACAGGAAGGATTACCAGGCATAAGGATAGCATCAGGTTCACTTGGCCAGGGCTTGTCAGTGGCCATTGGCATTGCACGGGCAAAAAAACTGAACAATGGCCCCAACCTGGTATATGTTTTAATGGGCGACGGAGAAACACAGGAAGGCCAGGTTTGGGAAGCTGCCATGTATGCAGGCGCCAAAAAAATCGATAATTTAATTGCTGTTGTTGACTACAACAAAAAACAAATTGATGGCGATACGGATGATGTTTTACCCATGGGTGATATGAAAGCAAAATGGAAATCGTTTGGCTGGAAGGTTTTAGAGACGAATGGGAATAATATGAAAGGGCTGCTTGAAACGTTGCACAAGGCAATAAAGGCTACTGGAAAAAACATACCTGTTATTATCCTGATGAAAACTGAAATGGGATATGGTGTTGATTTCATGACAGGCAATTACAAATGGCATGGAGCACCACCCAATGATGAAGAACTCGCCAACGCATTATCTCAGCTTGAAGAAACCCTGGGCGATTATTAAACAGTCTCAAAATTTTTAGTACTGATACATTGAAAAAAAAATCCGGCATATACCTTATTTTATTGGTTCTGCTAACAGGGCAGTCAATCTGGTGTCAGGTTAATAAGGAGTCCATACCACAACCGCCTACAACCCGGATACTATTTATTTTTGATGCTTCGCAAAGTATGTATGGAACATGGCAAAGCGACATGAAAATGCATATTGCCCAGAAGTACCTTTCCAGCTTTCTCGACAGCCTGAAAAACATCGAAAACCTTGAACTGGCACTTAGGGTGTACGGACATCAGAAACCTTACCCCCCCCAGGATTGTGACGATACAAAACTTGAAGTTCCCTTTGCACCGGATAATGTAGGAAGAATTAAGCACCGCCTTGGCTCATTAAACCCAAAGGGCTCGACACCTATTGCCCATGCCCTGGAAATGGCACAGTACGATTTTACCCCTTGCGACCATTGCCGAAATCTCATTATCCTTATCACTGATGGCATTGAAGAGTGTGGGGGCGATCCTTGCGAAGTTTCGAGGATGCTTCAGAAAAAAGGCATTATCCTTAAACCATTTGTAATTGGGATCGGAAGTGATTTTAGTGATGCCTTTGATTGTGTGGGAAACTACTACAATGCAGCAAGTGAGAAAGCCTTCGGCAAATCCCTGAATGCAGTCATTTCCCAGGCCCTGAATACGACTACTGCACAGGTAAATTTACTCGATGAATATGGTGAACCCTCCGAAACCAACGTTGCCATGACTTTTTATGATAACTATTCAGAAAAGATAAAATATAATTTTATCCATACCCTCAATCACTTTGGTGTACCCGATACACTGGTAATTGACCCTTTGCTAACATACAACCTGGTTGTTCATACCTTACCTGAAACAAAAAAAGACAGCATTTCACTTACACCTGGCCAGCATACAATCATACCGATTACAGCCCCTCAGGGATACCTGACACTGAAAATCGAAGCCAATTCAAAGGTTTACAGCAACCTGCAAGCCATCGTCAGAAAACATAATGATCCGAATACGCTGTACATCCAGAATATTAATGAAACCGAAAAATACCTTACCGGGCTCTATGACCTGGAAGTATTGTGTCTGCCACGAATTCACCTCGATGGTGTGGAAATTAAGCAAAATCATACAACGAAAATTGAAATACCCATGCCGGGCGTTGCAATAATTCGAAAGTTCATAGATGGATACGCAAGTCTTTTTACCGAAGAAGCAGGAAAATTGAATTTTATTTACAACATTCCAATCAGTCATAACCAGACGGAGCGATTAATTTTGCAGCCCGGGAACTATCTGGTTGTATTCAGATCGAAATTTGCCAACAAATCGGTATATACGATTGAAGAAAAATTTAGGGTAAATCCCGGAAAAACAATTGAGGTAAAGTTAAAACCATAATATTCTAATTGATGCAAAAAAATATCAATCAAGGAAATAAAGATACGAGATCAGGATTTGGTGAAGCCCTATTCGAGCTTGGCAAATCCAGCGAAAATGTTGTAGCGTTGTGTGCCGATCTTACGGGATCGCTTAAGATGGATAAATTTGCCGGGGCTTTTCCTGACCGGTTTTTCCAGACCGGTATTGCAGAGGCCAATATGATGGGGATTGCTGCCGGCCTTGCAATTGGCGGAAAGATACCATTTACCGGAACCTTTGCGAATTTTTCGACGGGACGTGTTTACGATCAGATCAGGCAGTCGGTTGCCTATTCCAATAAAAATGTTAAGATTTGTGCTTCCCACGCAGGCATTACACTTGGCGAGGATGGCGCAACACACCAGATTATGGAAGATATCGGATTGATGAAGATGCTACCAAACATGGTCGTGATCAATCCGTGTGACTTTAACCAAACCAGGGCGGCAACTATTGCCAGTGCAAACCATTGTGGCCCCGTTTACCTGAGATTTGGCCGGCCAAAGGTACCAAACTTTACACCTCCCGATCAGAAATTTGAGATTGGAAAAGCCATTGTACTCAAGGAGGGCAGGGATGTCTCCATTTTTGCCACCGGCCACCTGGTGTGGAAGGCGTTGGAAGCCGGGGAAATATTATTCCAAAAAGGTATTGATGCCGAGATTATCAACCTACCTACTATAAAACCGCTGGATGGTGACTCCATCATGGCTTCGATTCTAAAAACCAGGTGTGCGGTTACAGCAGAAGAGCACCAGATATTCGGGGGACTTGGTGAATCGATTTCAGGACTCCTTGCCAGGAATTTCCCGACACCACTTGAGATGGTTGGGATGTATGACCTGTTCGGACAAAGCGGCACTCCCGCAGAATTACTGGAGAAATTTGGAATGGGTACAAATGATATTGTCAGTGCTGTAGAACTTGTGACTGCCAGAAAACACCATTAAGCTGCCCAAATTATTCATCCTTTTCTCAATAGCGCCATCTTTATGCCTCCCATATTACGATGGCATTTGCAAATTTTTAATGAGCAAGCCCCTGATAAAAATTGTGAATTAATTATACAGACAGGAAAATATTAGGTTTAATTTGAAAGATTTTTCTATATTTGTCAAAAAAAGCATAGCATTAAAACCACCCTATTTAAGGAAAAAAGGATAAATTACAGGATATGGAAGAACAAATCAGAACGGTTATCATAGATGATGAAAAGTCAAATATCCTGACTCTCAAAAACTTGTTGGATAAATATTTCCCAAGTATAAAAATAATTGGTACAGGGAGCAACGTTGCAGAAGGTGTAAAAGTAATTGATGAAAGTGAACCCGACCTTATATTCCTGGATATTTCCATGCCTGACGGAGATGGATTTGATGTATTAACCAATGTTACGTATCGTGTTTTTGAAGTTATTTTTACCACAGCCCACGATCAATATGCACTTAAAGCGTTTGATTATTCGGCCATTCATTACCTGCTGAAACCCATCGAATATACCGAACTCAGGCAGGCAATAAACCGGTACAATACCGTGAAAAAACAGGGAACCCTCAGTGCAAGGCTAAGTGTTTTGAAAGACAACCTTCAGCATAAATTCCATAAAATCATTGTCCCCTCTACTGAAGGTTTAAATATAGTACTGTTGGACGATATTATCCGCATGGAGGCAAGCGATGTTTACACTGTTTTTTATTTAACCAACAAAAGAAAATTACTCGCATCCAAACCATTAAACACGTTTGAGAAAATGCTTACTGATCAGCCATTCTCAAGAATCCATGCAAAACACCTGGTCAACCTGAAATATGTTCAGCGATACGTTAAAGGTAAGGGTGGATATGTCGTCCTTGAGGACGGTGAAGAAATTGACGTTTCCGTAAGAAAGAAAATCGATTTTCTGAATGCCTTGAAGGAATATGCAAGATCGATGTAGCAGGAAGTTTTTTACTCGATTAAGCCCCGGCCTATTTTTACAATTCTCTTTTCTTCCCTCAAATCTGCGATCATCTTATCAAGGATACCATTAATAAATACCTTGCTTTTTGGTGTACTGTAATATTTAGAGAGGTCGATATATTCATTCATGGTAACCTTAACGGGAATGGATGGAAATTCCAGTAACTCAGCCAGGGCCATTTTTAACAGGATGATGTCCATCACGGCAATTCGGTCGAGTTCCCAATTACTGGCTTTTGTCTCTATCATCTTTTCAAACTCACTGCTTTTCAGGATTGTTTTACGGTATAACTCTTTTAAGAACCGCTTATCCTCATCCACTTCATCCTTGCCACTTTCATTATAGAGCGACGGAAGCGGTTCAAACTCATCCTGATCCCGTCTAAAACCTTTTAAAACTTTTATCACCAATACATTGGCCGTATCAATATCATCGGCCCAGTAAATATCCTTCTCCTCATAAAATGACTCCAGGTATTCAGCATAGGCAACATAATCCTTAAAAATTGAGATTAAAAACTTTTTATCCTCATCAAAGGAATCTTTACCGGAGTTAGCAAATTTTTGGTAGTCATCAGATTTCCGGATTAGGTTATATATCTTTCTTACAGCCTCAATTTCATCAACCCAATTAATCCGGTAGGCATTCATTCGTTTTATATAACCCCTGTTGGATGTCATTATTTTCACCAACCTGTTATTGATAAACTTTGTGCTCGGATTTAAATCTTCACTGGTGGGGTAGAACTTCTTTTTCCCTTCCTCGATGCGGTATTCGGCAAACTTTACGATTTCAACAAGAAAAGAGAGCTGATGCATAATCAACTCATAAATTTTTTCAGTACTTTTAAGCATGTTCTTTTCGCCAATTGACAGCTCCGGTGTATTCGACCTGAAAAATGAGTAAAGTGCCTGTAGTGCTTTTATTCTCAAATGCCTTCTGCTAAGCATATTATTTATGAACTAATGGAAAATTGTTAAATATAAACCCTGCAAAAGTATATCCTTTTTATCAATTTCGTTCAAGGTGTCCGAATTATTTACAAAATATTAAATGCTTTTTTTAGGGCCACTGTGGCATTTAAAATATAAATACATACTTTTGCGTTGGTAAATCTATTAAAACAGCAATAAATGGAACCGTTAG
>JABMQA010001295.1 GCA_013203545.1 Bacteroidota bacterium | reverse complement strand
CAAATAGCATTGGCGTTTTCATATTATAGTTTTCTTTTTTCGTTTTTGTTTACTACCGTAGATTGTATGGTGTAACTACTCATTTCTTTTTAGGGTTCTTAGGGTTCAACTTGTTGGCAGTAGACTCAATCTGTTTTACAAAGTGCTTTTCTGCTTCAGTCAATTCGTTTTTAGTCTGCTCTTTGTATTTTTCGTATTCGTTATTTGCCTTATTTAATGCTTGTTGGTGGCTTATAGTTCCGGCATGCTGTAAAATATCATTACCTGTCATTCGCAAAAAATCATCTAAACGTTCAATCCAATCTTTCATATACATTGGCTTGCGGTTGAGGGCCTGCAATTCTGCCAACTCTAAATATGCCGTTACCATTCTGTTAAGCACATTTAATTCTTCTTCGTTTAAATAATTTTTGGCTATCTCAGTTTCATGCTTTGTAGGCCTGTCCCCTTTAAAATATGTTAAGCCTAAATTTAGTTTATTGGCATCTATTCTTGTGTATATTACTTCTGCTGCTGTTTGTCCGTGTGCAGCCCAGTGCATTTTGTTTTGTACGGTTTGGAAAAACCTAACAGATATTTCCAATTTTGGGTCGTAATCAATACTTGTGGCATAGATGTCTAGAACTTTTCGCCAAAATACTTTTTCAGACGAACGAATATCCCGAATTCGGGCCAGTAATTCATCAAAATAATTACCACCCCCGGCTTGCTTCAATAATTCGTCATTCATTGTAAAACCCTTTACAATGTATTCGCGAAGCCTTGCCGTTGCCCATTGTCTAAATTTTGTACCCTGATGACTTTTTACACGATAACCCACCGAAATAATTACATCTAAGTTGTAGTAGTTGGTGGGCTTGGTAGAAAAATCGGAATTTCCGATTTTTCTCATAGTTTGTTCGTTCTCAAGCTCTTGTTCTTCGTAAATGTTTAAGATGTGTTCGTTTATTGTTGAACGTGATTTTTGAAAAAGTTCAGCTATTTGGTCAATGGTCAACCAAACAGTTTCATCTTCTAAGCGTGTTTCAATATTAGTTTTGCCGTCTTCTGTTTGGTATATTATGATGTTGGGATTTTCCATACTTACAATTCTGTTTTATTAATATGAGTAATAAATTTTGAAAGTGCTTTGCCGATTTCAATCAATTCCATTTAGTATCCTTGTATTAATAAAAGTTGTCAATTATTTTTCATCCTTCAATCTGTGGCTATTATTCATGAAATCATATACTCCCAAATTTAATTTTTAACTGCACTGATTTTTATCGCCCAGGCATATTTACATGGCGGTACTTTCTGAAATTGATCGGGGATAATAACCATCACTCCACTCCCCGTTTTTTCCCATTTTAATGGTGCATCAACCCCAACAAGCGTAACATATGCATCCTTTTCCGGTTGGATGGACGACAGGAATATCCTGGAGGGCATTCCCGTTTCGTTTTCATCTGCCAGGTAGATGGCGTACGCTTCATTGTTTTTCCCACGGGTCAGGCAAACCTTTCCCTCCTTAAAGGGTTCAATGGCCCTTGACCCATAAATGGCTTCACCGTTCACCCTGAGCCAGTACCCTACCTCAGTTAACAGACTATATGCATCGTCGTCCCATTGCCCATCGGGACCGGGAGCAATATTGAGCAGTAAGTTTCCGCCCTTTGCCACAATATCCACAAGCATATGAACCAGTTGACGGCCGGTCATGAATTTGGCATCAGGCACCCACGACCATCCTCCACCGGCAATGATACATGATTCCCATGGATAGGGCAGGGCAACTTCAGGAACGCGGTTTTCGGGTGTAAGATAATTTTGATTCTTACCATGTACTGCACGGTCAACAACGATTAGCCCGGGTTGGGCCACCCTGGCCTTTTCAACCAGTTCATCCATTTTAATGTCCTGGTTAACAATATCGGTAATCACAAAACCGGAACCCACCTTTTTCAACCGGTCGGTATAAATATTCCGGATCTCTTCTTTGGATTTTTTTCTCACCCAGCCACCGTCTAACCACAGGATATCCAGATCTCCGTAATCTGTGCACAGCTCCATGATCTGATTATGCGTAAATTCAACATATTTCCCCCATTTGTCGGGATATTTTTCCGGATCATAATTCACATTGCGATCCATGGGTGGAAAATAGGGATCCCAATAATTATCGCAATGCCAGTCGGGTTTTGAAAAATAGGCACCGGCCCACAATCCCTCCTGGCGGAAAGCATCGAATATTTCGCCGGTAATGTTGGATTTGGGATTATCACTAAAGGGACACCCTGGATCAGTAACTTTATAGTCGGAATATTTGGTATCGAACATGCAGAAGCCATCATGGTGCTTGGTGGTGAAAACCACGTATTTCATCCCGGCGCCCTTTGCGGCTTTTGCCCATTTTTCAGGATCAAAGTTAACCGGATTAAAGGTGGTTTTAAGATTTTCATAATCCTTAACATAATCGAAGTAATTCTGGTAATTTGCTT
>JABMQA010000113.1 GCA_013203545.1 Bacteroidota bacterium | reverse complement strand
CTATTACTACAAGCGCTCGACAGCACACTTGTTTCAATAAACTGGGATGCGCCCTATGGGCAATCAATAGTATATATAAAAATTGATTCGGCCAATGTGGTATCGGAACGAAATGAATCCAACAACCAGAAATACACCGAATTCCTGCGCCTGGATAAACCCGATTTATTACTCAACTCAATTCAGTTTTCTCAAAACGAAGTTCAACAATGGGACATTTTGGAGATAGAGGCCATGGTTATGAACACAGGGCCCATAACAGCAGCAAATGTACAATTGCGGTGTTACGATGGCGATCCCTTAGCCGGCGGAACCGAGATAGGTAGCACGGCCCAGGCTATTTTATTGGGTGGGGAAACAGTTTTTCTAACTGTACCCTGGTTTGTTAGCAATGCAACATTAGGACAACATCAGATTTTCGTAGTGCTTGACCCGGATAACATCATTAATGAATCGATCGAAACAAACAATAGTTTATCTGATTACGTAACAGTAATTGCCAATACAATATCACCTGCCATTGAAGTTGACCCGGTTGGGTTCGAAATTTCAGTGGAAAGTGGTTCCACGCTTAACGAAAATCTTGATATTTCAAACACTGGAGGCACATTGCTTGAGTATGCTCTTATTACACAGTTATCCGATCCACCGAAGTTAAACAAAGGGAATGGATTTTATCCTCAAAACAATAAAATTACCGAAATCACAAACACGCTTGAAGAAATCAAACTTAACATAGTTGAGGAGGGAATACCACGTTTAACAGACTTGCAGTTTAACAACTTAAAACATCAAGCCGGTCTATACCCCGATGATTTCCATAAAGATAATCTTATAAACCACGAAAACGGTGATGGTTTAAATAATCCGGGGAATGGAGCAGGTATGGCAGGACTATTTGACGGAAGCGGTGACTATGTGGAATTTAGCGTAACGGAATCATTAGATATTACAGAAGCAATTACGGTATCCGCCTGGGTTTATGGTTACGACTTCCAGCAAAATGATATCATTCTCCATAAATCTTCTGCTTATGGAATCAGGTATGATTATTCAGCTTCAAGTGTCGATAATAATGAGATCATGTTTATGTTTTATGATGGTGGAACCTGGAGGGTGTGTGATTCGGATTTCGACCCTGATCCGGAAACATGGTATCACTTTGCTGCTACCTATGATAAAAACACCCAGGAATGTAAATTTTATATTAATGGTAATTTGGCAAAAACCACTAGCTATAGTCAGTCAATAAATATTGGTACCAATCTCAGAATGGGGGGATGGAATTCCGGTAGCAATGATTTTAATGGCCTTATCGACGAAGTCCGTATCTGGAACCATGCCCGCAACCAAACCGAAATTCAATCCGCAATGTATTCGCAGCTTTCGGGCAATGAAGATGGACTGGTAGGCTACTGGACCTTCGATTACCATTTTCTTGATTTGTCAGGCAATGGAAACAATGGTACGGCTTATGGCGACGCTACCTTTATCGAATCCGAAGCCCCGATTGGTACTGTTACTTATGAATATGCCTCTGCTGATGTGCCGAAGGCTGTTGGCCCCAGTGCAGGTGCTGTTACCGAATCAACCATCGATATATCCGATGAATACATGATAGGCGATGTTAACCTGACACTAGACCTGGAGCATACTTTTGTTTCCGATTTAAGCATCGAGCTGATTTCCCCTGAAGGCACTTCCATTATCTTAAGTTCATTGAATGGGAATGGCGGTGAAAATTACCAGGTTACAACCTTTAATGATGAATCATTAACGTACATCACCGATGGCTCTGCTCCGTTCGATGGTATATATAAGCCTTTCCCAGGATTGTTAAGTTTGTTTGACGCTGAATTGGTAACCGGTACCTGGACTTTGAGAATTACAGATAATGTGAATGGCGATGGCGGTACACTCAACGCCTGGAGTCTCAGAATTGAGAAATTCGGACCTGCCTGGCTGTTACTCTCTCCTATGTACGGAACCGTAGCTCCAACATTTACCGAAAACAACCAGGTTAGCTTTGTTTCGGGCGATATGAACCCGGGCACCTATTACGCCGATATTCTCATCAACAGCAATGACCCATCGCACCCACAATACCAGGTTCCGACAACAACAACAATCAATGGAAATCCGGAAATATATTTTTCGGTTGACACCCTTGAATTTGATGTGGTTTACCTGGGTTATTCCGACACCCTGGACTTAACGTTGTTTAATCTCGGAAACGGCGATGCCGAAATATCGGAAATACAATTTACCAACAGTGATTTTTCAGTGGATAATTCTATATTTATGATACCTGTAGGTGAATCGTTTTTGGTAAATATTGCTTTTGCCCCAACCCAAACAGGATATGTTGAGGAAACCTTAACCGTTGTGAGCAATGATATCGAAAGACAAATTATACTTACAGGATTTGGAGTTATTAAACCCACCATTTCTATTTCTCCGGCAAGTTTCAGTGCCATTTTAAATACCGGCGATACGGATGCGCAATCCCTGATCATTCAAAATACCGGAGGTGCCCCCCTTGAATACAACACTGAGGCAAGGCTTGCTTCGGATACAAGTATTGTGGTTGGATGGGCATTTACCGTGCCTCAGGCGGGCGTTGTGCAGGTGGGAAGTGCTGATACGGTTTCATTTACTTTTGATGCAGGCGGATTGCCCGGTGACAGTTACATCGGGGAATTGTGGGTAAACAACAACGATCCGGCAAGCATTAAAGAGATAGCCGGTTTAGACCTCACAGTTATCAGTGCACCTGATATTGAAATTTCGATTGATTCGCTAGTATTTCCCAATACAATTTTTGTAGGTGTACAGGATACGTTGGAGGTAATAGTGAGTAATGCCGGTTTCGACACCTTGCATATTTCAAATGTAGTGAGCGATAACCCTGTATTTTTCGCTGATCCGCTCACTGTCGAAATTCCCCCGGCCGGTTCAATAACGTTGAGTATAATATTCGCACCTGATGCTTCATCATACTTCTCAGGTACTTTAACAATATTGAACGATGACGAACCTGTACATTTATTTGCAGAGGGTTATGGTTTAATGGTGCCGTTAATCAATTTGTCTCATACTGAGTTTACGCAAACGCTTAACATAGGGGAAAGCGCTCAGCAAACATTGACTATTACCAACAATGGGAATAGCAATTTGGAATATGAAGCAGTTGTTGACAATGCACCTGAAAATTGTCTTTCTCTTGATGGGAACGGAGATTATTTAATGATGCCTCATTCGGGTAGTTTGGATTTTACAGGGGAATTGTGTATTGAAGCCTGGGTCTATCCGCATGTAGTAAATATATCACAACAGTGCATAAGCAGTAAAGGAGGTGGCTGGAGCCGCTCCGGTTGGATGCTCACCCTGAATAATAACAAGATCAGATTTCATTTAGGAAATGGAGGATCAGAACAATGGTTTGATACCCAAACAGGTATTTCAGCAAATACCTGGTCACATATAGCTGCTTTATGGAAGGACGGAACAATGAATGTTTATATTAATGGGGTTATAGATGCCTATTCAGATAGTTGGGCCCAGGGATTGGTTGAAAACAGCTACAATCATTTTATTGGTAGAACCGATGGTAGCTCAACTTTGTATTTTAATGGTGAGATAGATGAAGTCAGGGTTTGGAATTATGCAAGGACACAGGAAGAAATTCAATCATCAATGTATACCTCACTAACCGGTGATGAAGCTGGATTGCAGGGCTACTGGAACTTCAATGAAACGAATCCATGGCAAGATTTGTCTGCAAACGGAAATAATGGTCAGTCATATGGTGATGCGCATATTTTAGAATCCGGTTTAATCATCGCACCATCCTGGGCAGAAATCCTTACCAATGCTTCCGGCACAATTGCTCCTTCAGGTAGTGTGGATGTTGATTTGCAATTCAATGCCTTTAATATTATTGGTGGAAATTATGAAGCCTATCTGCAAATAATCAACAACGATCCTTTCGATCCTGAAATTGAAATTCCTCTCTACCTTACAGCTATCGGAACTCCAGCTTATGAGATGGCTCCTAATTCACTTGATTTCGGAACCATCTATTTCGGCGAATCGGCCGATTTGGATTTTACAGTTACCAACACCGGTACCGATACGCTGTTTGTGACCGGAATAAATACTGGGAATTCTGATTTTACAGCTTCTCCTGATGTCTTTAATGTTGTTGTCGGATCATCTCAGGTAGTTGCTGTAACATATTTACCTTCAGCAGCAGGCTCAGATTTGGGCGAAATCACTTTGATATCTAATGCCATTGTTTCCGATGTGGTGGCACTTACAGGAAATGCAATTAATCCACCTGTAATCGGCGTTGATCCTGTTTCCATTACCGATGCTTTGTATATTGGTGATAAAGTCACCCGGGAACTTTTAATTGAAAACAATGGCGGCAGCGACTTGAATTACATAATTCCAAAGGATAATTTCGGGGATGGTAGCGATGGGGAATTATCGATTAATCTGGGTGATACCTATTATATGGATGCCCTAAAATCAAAAGTGGATGGCACAAATGCAGCCGGACAGAATACAATTGTCATCAATAATGCAACAGGTTTTGCAGTTGATGATGAAATACTGATCATATCAATGCAAGATCCAGACACCAATTTTGCATCGAATATTACCGGACAATTTGAAACCCGTTTTATTACTTCAATAACAGATAATACCTTTACACTTGAAGATAACCTGTTATTTACATATGACCAAACTGTTGAAAAAAAGCACCAGGTAATTCGAATCCCACATTTTACTGATGCTACTGTTGATGGCACAATTACAAGTGATGCATGGGATGGCGAGGTAGGTGGTATAGTTTTCTTCAGGGCAACAGGAACTGTTACAGTTAATTCCGGTGGAAAGATTGACGCAAGTGGTAAAGGCTACAGAGGGCACAACCGGCAGGGGGATAATCAGGATGGATATCAGGGAGAGTCGATATTTGGAATCGGCGTTCAATCCACAGTATCTAACATGAATGCAGGTGGTGGTGGTCAACATGCTTACGCCGGTGGAGGCGGTGGTGCTTACGCTGAATTTGGTGAAACCGGACAGGTTGGAAATGGTGGTACACCAGGTAGTGGTGGGGAGCCAATTGGTGATCCGGCAATACCAAGGTTGTACTTTGGCGGTGCAGGCGGTACCGGTGGTGACAATGACAGCGGACAGGCGCAAAATCCAAATGGTGGAATGGGAGCAGGTATCATATTTTTATCTGTTTATAATTTAAGTGGAAGCGGGACAATATCATCCAATGGTGGAGATGGAAATTTAAATGCTGCCCAGGATGGAGGTGCCGGCGGTGGTGCTGGTGGCACTGTTTGGCTTTCTTCAAATTTCAACACGATTTCTTTAATTGAGGCCGGTGGCGGTCTTGGTTTTACACCTGTAAATCCGGAAGGGGGAAAAGGTGGAAATGGTTCTGTTGGACGTATCCGGATTGATGGCGTGTACAGTGGTGCAGTTAATCCTGTTCCATACACTGGCGAACCTGCTTTACCTGGCTGGATAACTGCAATCCCCGAACAAGGAATTATCCCTGCCGGAGAAAGCGATACCGTTAATGTAACACTTGATGCTACCATCCTTCCGGTTGGAGCACATACTGCAGATTTACATATCTACAGCAATGATATTGTTAACGATAATGTAATAGTACCGATCAATCTTACGGTAAATCCCGGAGTTGGTCTTGTTGTCGATGATACATTCATTATCGACAATGTACATGTTGATTCAACCAAAATTGAACCGCTCGTTATCCATAATGTCGGTACCGAAACCTTGATTATCTCTGACATTGTTTTAACGGATGCAAACAGTGTGTTCGGTATTTCAGGTATTTCATTCTCCATCCCGGCAGCGGATCAGGATACACTATGGGTCACATTTGTCCCTAATTCTGCTCAATGGTTTGAAGCTTCAATACAAATTTCAAGCAACGACCCCACCGATCCCACACTTGATGTCGTTTTGCTTGGCAATGGAATTAGTGACCCAGTAATTGAAGTTTCGCCAATATCGTTTAATGTTGTTGTTCCACAGATTGATTCGTTAACTGAAACACTCACAATTAATAATATTGGGGGAAGTGATTTGATTTATCAGATTGAGAGTTTGGATGCGCTTGGAAACGGAGCTGGAATGGCAGCAAGCTTTGACGGCAATGGCGATTACATCCAAATTGAGGACAACGCACTTTGGGACTTTGGAACAGGTGACTTT
>JABMQA010001294.1 GCA_013203545.1 Bacteroidota bacterium | reverse complement strand
TGTAAAAAAGGCAAATGCCTTTGCACCAATCTCATGGGCATTAACAGGCGCATTTTCAACACCACCTGATGCGCTTACGTGTGCTCCTACTCTTTTCATGCAGGGTTATTTTTATTTGACGAGAACTTCTTTTTGGACCAAAATTAGTAATACCATTATTATTGCCAAGAACTAACCATTGTGTTAATTTTTCTCTATCCAGGAGATGATTTCTTCACTGTCGGGTTTGGTTTTCGGAGGTAACATCTTAATCAGGATTCCCTCCTCATCAATGAGGTATTTCTGAAAATTCCATTGTACCTTACTATCCATTACACCATTTTGTGCTTCTTGTGTAAGCCACAGGTAAAGCGGATGCATATCTTTACCCTTCACCGAAATCTTGGCCATCATGGGAAATGTGACGCCATAATTTTCGGTACAAAACTCCCTGATCTCTTCATTGGTGCCTGGTTCCTGGCTCAGGAAGTTATTGGCCGGAAAGCCGATGATGGTAAAATGGTCTCCGCCATACTTCTCGTAAATCACCTGAAGTGCTTCGTATTGTGGTGTAAGGCCACATTTTGATGCTGTGTTTACAACCAGTACCTTTTTACCTTTCAACAACCCAAGGTTAAACGCTTCACCATTAAGTGTTTCGACTGTAAAATCATGGAAAGTGTTTTCCGGCTGGGCAATCAGGTAACCAAAAGTCAAAAAGAACACTATTATAAAACTTGCTTTTTTCATCATATTTAATTTTTACTTTTAGATAAAACAAGGGATTAAGGGCTTTGTTCAAAGCATGAGCGGATGACATAGAATGTAAGGTATTAATAAAGAATTGGGGCAACTGTTTTGCATTATCTTTGCGCCCCGATACAAAAAATCGCTTAATACAATTGAAACTGCTACGCCTGGATATCTGTTGCGACGAGAGAAGAACTTTCCGTTTTCACCTTGCTTATGCCATTATAGAGGGTGTGATCATGGGTGTACTGGCGCTCAACGAATTTGTGTTTATCAAGAGTTTGCACGGATCAAATTACCAGCTTGGAATGCTGTTTCAGTTCAGCATGCTTGTCTTCATCCTGTTGATTTTTGTAAATGAATTTCTAAAAAGGGTCAGGCATCGGAGGAAATTTTTAAGATGGGTTGGGTTGATAACCCGATTGCCACTTGTTTTGCTTGTATTTTTTCCGACCCATGAAGAGGCTATGGACGGCGCCTCAATATATCATTATATTTTTCTGGCGATTTTCCTGGTTTATTACCTGGCAGCCCTGGTTATAAATCCAACCATCAATCTGCTTTTAAAAAATAACTACCGGCATCAGAACTTTGGCAAACTATACAGTTATGCCACCTCTGCTAACAAGGTTGTAATGCTGGTGGTTACATTTCTTTACGGAATATTACTCGACCAAAATAATTTTGCATTTGTGTATGTTTTTCCGGTAATAGCTATCCTGGGGGTCATATCGGTTTTTATGCTTTCAAAGATCAATTATATTCCACCTGCACCCATATCGGTTAAGGGTACCATCATGCAATCGGTGAAGCATTCTATTAAAAATATGCATAGAATCTTAAGGTCCAATATACCTTACCTTCACTTCGAGATCAGTTTCATGTTGTATGGGTTCGCCTTTATGATCACATATGCCGTTACCACTATCTTTTTCTATGATCAATTAAATTTGAACTATTCAAGTGTAGCCTTTTATAAAAACTCCTACAATATTTTGGCTATTATTCTATTGCCGGTGTTTGGCAGGCTACTGGGTAAAATGGACCCACGCAAGTTTGGTGTAATTACATTCGGTGCCATGGCAATGTACCTGTTTTTTCTGATGATAACCGAATATGTCCCGTCTTTTACCGATTTTTTAGGAATAAAAATCTACTATACCATGGTTTTCTATATCCTGTTTCATGGCTTGTTTGCAGCAACCATGGTACTATTGTGGAATATTGGGTCGGCATATTTCGGGAAAGACAGTGAAGCAGATATCTACCAATCTACACATTTGTTTCTGACGGGAATACGGGCAATTTTTGCCCCACTTCTGGGAATTTATTTTTATGAAGAATTTGGATTTTCCACTACTTTTATCATTGCAATTATCTTTTCCTTAGGGGCAATTGGAATCATGGCCTGGTCATACCACGCTGAAAAACAGAAAAAATGAAACACACAATAATCTCAACCTATTTTAATTTTTTGTACTTTTACCCTTTTAAAATGGGTAAATTAATGCAATATCGTTTACATAAAAGCATATCATTCTCAGGAACTATCGTCTTTTTCCTGTTGTTATTATTGCCATCATTTAACTATGGACAGGAGCTTTCGGATATCAATCCAGGGATAATCATTGAATGCAGGGTTCCGGAATCTGCCAAACCCTACGACAAATTCACGGCATATGTCAAGATAATTAATAATGGTTATTCCGGTATAATGGAACTGAAGCAGAAATTGCCATCCGGTTATTCAGCCACAAAACCTGATTCGCAGGCCATCGACTTTCTATTCGATAACCAGGAGGTAAATATTATGTGGTATGTAAACTCGGAAACGAAAGAGTACAGCTTCTTTTATACCATCCACACCGGTGAGAGGCTGGACGATAAATTTCCATTTTCTGGAATGATAACAACAGACCTGGATCAGTATCCATTTATCGAGATGATCAATATCAGCGGTAGCCCCGGTGCCGGCCAAAGACAAAGCCAAAAAACAACACCTGTCCAACCGGAACAAAGAGCTGTAAATGCCAGTGTTCAATTTACGTTTGATAGACCGGAAACTGTTAATACGGAAAGTACGTTTAGCTTCATGATCAATATTGTTAAGCCCGTTAATTATTCGCCTTCAGCGGAACTTACCCTTAACTGGCCACGAGGGTTTGCCCCTCAAAATATCGACATTCCGGATGCCGGTTATCAAGTAAATGGCCCCACCATTACCATCTCCTGGGAACATCTTACAGCACAATCAAATCTTTCAATCGTTATCCCCATAAAGGTCAGGGACATTCCAAGGGGAGTTTATCCGGTTACATTGTTTTATAAAGATGCCAACAATCAGGTTACTTCGAAAGGTACCAGTATTACTGTTAACAACGAAAGGGTTGCAAACGTCCAAACGACCGATCCTCATAAACCGGGCCTTGTGAAATTGCGACTGATCTACCCCCAGGAAATCTACCTTAATGAGGATTTTAACATGGATATCAAAATCACCATAGGTAGCCTTAAAGGGAAAGCAAAACTTAATTTACAATTACCCCCGTCGGTTGAGGTTGAAGTTCTAAGGCATACGGATTTTGATTATAGTCAAGTTACCGGCAAACTCATGATTCGATGGGCCAACTTACCCGACGAGCCTGAAATTGAAGTTAATTGTCGCGTAAAAACAAATATTAATCACAGGGCCGTTTACCCTATTTCGGCTCTATTTATTGTTGATGGAAAAGAAACGGCATCGTATTTTAATAACCTTATAATCCATAATCAATATCAAAGCAGTTCGACGGTTGATAATAGCCGGCAGATTTCCCAGCCTGCGAGTTTCGACACTACTGCAACCTTTAATAAACTGGATGAATTACTGGAAGCATGGAAGAAAGCCACCTCGGGTGACCAATCCACAGTTGTTTCTGAAACAATTGGTACTGTTTTGGATGAAAATCGCAGCTCACCTTCCAGCGGTCTTACCGGTGAAATCAGTTACCGGATTCAGATTATTGCTTCAAAGGTAGTTTTACCTGAATTGTCGGAAACCATTCGTTCAAATGGCATTTTTGAGCCTTTAAACGAGGATTTTAACGGCGTTTGGTATCGCTATACAGTTGGGGACTTCAACACATACGGTTTGAGCAAAGCTTATCTCAAAACACTATCAGCAAAAGGGTATCCGGATACTTTCATCGTAAAATACGTGAATGGTAAGAGAGATACGGTCTATTATTAGGAAAAAATAACCAGACCCATAGTTCACAGAATTTATCCTTGAAAAGAAGCCAATGTTTCAATTATCAAGTTTTCCCCCACATCCTTTGCAAAATTTGGCATCTTCATCGTGTGTACTTTTGTGACAATTGCGGCATTTTATTATCCTTTGGTTTTTGCTGCTTGCTTTGATCATTTCGGCAGAAATAATGCCGGTAGGCACTGCTTTAATTGAATAACCGAGGATCATGATCATGGAGGCAAAAAATTTTCCCATAACTGTGTGTGGTGTGATATCGCCAAAACCAACGGTTGTAAGCGTTACAACAGCCCAGTAAATACTTTCCGGTATACTTGTAAACCCATTTTCCGGCCCTTCGATCAAATACATTAAGGAACCCATAATTACCACCGTGGTTAGTACTACTTCCAGAAATACAATGATCTTATATTTGCTCTGCCTGAGCGAAATTAACAGTACTTGTGAGGCTTTAAGATACCTGCTGAGTTTGAGAATCCTGAAAATCCTGAGCATTCTCAAAATCCGGATGATGATTAGAAAATGGCTTCCTACTATGAAGAGGCTGATATATGTTGGTAAGATCGAAAGCAGATCGATTATCCCGTAAAAGCTACGGATATATACCACTCGTTTTCGGCTGACAATTATTCTGATGATGTATTCAAAAGTGAAAACAATGGTAAAAAACCATTCCGCAAGAAAAAACATATGGCCCAACCTGCTCCTTAACGCTTCAACGCTGTCGAGCATTACAATTACAACACTCAGGACAATGAGAACAAGTAAAATGATATCGAATCCTTTGGCAACGGGAGTATTGGATTTAAAAATAATGTTATACCACTTTTCTTTCCAGTCTGCCTGTGTCTGTTTTTTTTGCATGATAGATGATATTCCTTCCAAAAGTATAAATTCCTTCAGAAGGCATGATGGTTTTTTTCAAAAATTCCCATACCAAATAAGGCAAAGTCATATTTGACAGGAT
>JABMQA010001293.1 GCA_013203545.1 Bacteroidota bacterium | reverse complement strand
TTGGCTTCCTCAAGACCGGCCACATCCTTAAAAGTTATTTGTACATGGGAATCTTTATCAAAAAGTGTTGCCTTTGATTTCCCAATGTTGAAGATCTGCCCTCCGCCACCGCCGCCACGGTTCATCATCCGCATGATAAATATCCAAATCCCGACTAACAACAAAAGTGGAAGAATCCAGCTTAATACCTCTCCGGTCCAGTTTCGCCTGATTTCATTCTGGATGTAAACGGGATCAGCAAGCCCTTCCTGTGACTTATCAACATCCCGCTCAAAAGACTCAACAGATCCAATGGTGTAAGTGTACTGCGGCGATTTCCCGAAAAATTCCGAGCCCTTCTCCTTTACCACATCATTGTAACGCGACTTTGATAGCTTATCCGGTTTTATGTATATTTCGGCATGTTCGCGGTTGACCAAAACAATTTTCTCCACATCCTTGTCAACCAGCATCTGTTTAAGATCACCCCAGTCGGTTTTTTTAACCTCTCCGCCATTATTAAAAAAGAAAATTGCAATAAACACAAAAGCAATGATGGTATAAACCCAATAGAAATTGAACTTACCCTTCCCACCTCCTTGTTTTTTCCCCTGTCCCATAAAGTTTTTAAATGGGTCATTCTTAGGATTACCCTTTTGTGGATTTTTATCTTTATTTTGTTTATCCTCTGTCATTATGTCCGTTTCTTTTTTCAAACAATTAGTCGTTAATTAATTCGATCCCGGCATCAGCCCAAAGACCTTCAAGGTTGTAAAATTTTCTGGTTGCGTCATTAAATACATGAACAACAACATTTACGAAATCGAGTAAAATCCACTCGGCGTTTTGATACCCTTCCCTATGCCATGGTTTCTGATTCACCTGTTTCTTTACAAATTCCTCCACGGATTCAGCGATAGCCTGAACCTGCGTTGCTGAATTACCGCTGCAAATGATAAATTTTGCACAAACTGAATTTTCAATTTTACTTAAATCAAGTTTTACAATCCCTGAACCCTTGATTTCCTGAATCCCGGCAATTACTGCATCAGTAAGTTGTTCGGTATCCGTTTCCTTTTTTATATCTATCATGTATTTATTCTGGTTTTACAGCAAAAGTAACTATTTTTGAAAACCCAAAGCACTCCTGGCAAAAGCCTAACAGATTATTGAATTTAAAATGTTTTTACAGCTGATCAAAAATAGTGCCTTAGTTCAGGAAAACGCATGAATAACACGTCTACCATCAATAATAACCTGTTGATGATAAATATGTTCAACTATGATGAATAATACCATTGGAAAGAAAATATTAGCATTTGAAACCGTTGAATCAACCAACACACTTGCTGAGAAGTTGGTTTTATCCGAAACTCCCCAAGAAGGGACAATTATTTTAACCCAGTTTCAAGGCCATGGCCATGGTCTTGGCGCAAACACCTGGGAGAGCAAAAAGGGTAAAAACCTGTTGCTAAGCATTATTTTGTATCCAATCTTCTTACTCCCCGAAGATCAGTTTATTATCAACCAATTTGTATCCTTATCCATTTTAAATTGTGTTAAACAACTCTTTCCTTCAGATGCGTTTAAAATAAAATGGCCCAATGATATCTATTTTAAAAACAAAAAACTGGCAGGCATATTAACTAAAAATACCATTTCGGGTAACCACCTTAATAGTTGTATAATTGGCATTGGACTTAATGTGAACCAGGAATCCTTTAGTCCGGAGCTCCCCAACCCAGTTTCACTGCATCAAATTTGTGGAGGGCAACTGGACCTTCAGGTCGTATTGGAGGTATTGATAAGCCAGCTCAACCGCTATTATCACAAATTACAAACTGATGATTGTGTTGGGATCAGAAAAGCATACATCGAGTCACTTTTAAATTTCAATATCCGGTCAAAGTATCTGGTAAACGAAAATCCCGTTGAAGGCACCATTTGCGGAATTTCACAATTTGGGAAACTTCAGGTTGATATCGGTGGAAGCATTTGTGAGTTCGACATGAAGGAAATTGTACATATATTTGATTAGAAAACTTAACATTCTCATTTCATATGAAAATAAAAGAGATTACCTCAAAACTTGAGGAATATGCACCCCTGGGTTTACAGGAACCTTACGACAATGCCGGATTAATAATAGGCGATCCTGATATGGAGGTCAATAAGGCTTTGATCTCGCTGGATGTTACGGAGGGGATAATCGAAGAGGCAATATCAAATGGTTGTGATATCATTGTTGCACATCACCCGCTTATTTTTAAAGGTGTGAAAAAGATAACGGGCAGGAGTTACGTTGAGCGGATGATTGTAGCATGCATAAAAAACAATATTGCTGTGTATGCCATACATACCAACCTCGATAATATCAGTAATGGCGTAAACAGGATAATCTGTGACAAATTGGGCCTTAATAACCCGGCCATATTGGCACCAAAGCGCGAAATCCTTCGAAAGCTCGTAACTTTTTGCCCTGTGAATTATGCCGACAAAGTACGTACGGCTTTGTTTGATGCTGGTGCCGGACACATTGGAAATTATGATAGCTGTAGCTTTAATGTTTCCGGAAGCGGCTCCTTTAGGGCTCTTGAGGGCGCCAACCCATTTACCGGCAGCGTAGATCAACTTCATTTTGAAGACGAAGTAAGGATAGAATCAATTTATCCGGTGTATCTTGAAGACAGGATATTATCCACCCTTCTAAAAGCACACCCATACGAAGAAGTGGCCTACGATTTCTATCCGCTAAACAATCAATTTACACAAACAGGCGCGGGAATGGTTGGTGAACTACCCAAACCGGAAAAGAGTTCCGATTTTCTGAATCGTATTAAAAAAATATTTTCTGCCGGATGTGTCAGGCACACAAAAATAATCAGCGAAACCATTTGTAAAGTAGCTGTTTGTGGTGGTAGTGGCAGCTTTTTAATTGGCGATGCCATTCGCTCGGGAGCTGATGTGTTGGTTACAGGAGACACTAAATACCACGAAATGTTTGATGCTGATGGTAAAATACTTATTGCAGATGTCGGACACTATGAAAGTGAACAATTTACGATGGAATTATTAATGAATGTTATAAAGAATTTTTTTCCTACCTTTGCCGTCCGAAATTCGGGTGTAAAAACGAACCCGGTTTTTTATTTGTAATCAATTACCATACAGTACATAACAGAACGAATAATATGGCAAAAGAAAGTTCAAAACCGACTGAAGACATGAATATAGGCGCCAAAATACGGAAGCAGACTGACGAACAAAGTGGAAACCTGGAACGGTCAATCGAAAAAATACTTATTGCACTATACAGCTTACAGCAAATTGACTCGCAGGTTGACAAGATCCGGATCATCCGGGGTGAATTACCTCTGGAAGTCCAGGATCTCGAAGATGAAATCATAGGATTGGAGACCAGGGTTGAAAAATATGAGGAGGAGGTTAATAACTCCGAAAAACAGGTTGCTGAGAAAAAAATGTCGATCAAGGAGAGTGATGCCCTGATAAAGAAATATGAAGAGCAACAGATGAATGTGAGGAATAACCGTGAATACGACTCCCTTAGCAAGGAGATTGAATTCCAGAACCTTGAAAAGCAGCTCTCCGATAAGCGAATCAAAGAGTATTCGGCAGAACTTGAGATAAAGAATGAGCAAATCAAACAATCAAAAAGTGCTTTGAAGGAGCGTGAATCAGATCTTCGGATTAAGAAATCAGAGTTGAAAGATATTGTTGAAGAAACTGAGAAAGAAGAAAACTTGTTGGTAAACAAATCAAAAGAGTTTCACGGCATGATCGAAGACAGGTTGGTGACGGCCTATCACAGGATCAGGAAAAATGCAAGAAATGGTTTAGCCGTTGTTCAGGTTGAAAGGGATGCCTGTGGGGGTTGCTTTAATAAAATACCGCCCCAGCACCAACTGGACATTCGCATGCACAAAAAAATCATTGTTTGTGAATATTGCGGAAGGATCCTTGTTGACGATGATATCGCAACCATGGTTAAGAAGGATTACTAGGAATATGACCATACATCAGTAATGAATGGAATAAAAAGGAGCAGCAAGACACTGCTCCTTTTTTCTTGAAAATTTAGACAGCCTCTTTGGGGATTTTTAATTTTAAAAACGATAAAGTTTAACCTATTTAAATAGATGATTACAGTAGCAGATTTAGGAATTCGATTTGGTAGCAGGGTATTGTTCCAGGATGTTAATATGAAATTCACGGCAGGAAACTGTTATGGTGTGATAGGGGCAAACGGTGCGGGAAAATCAACCTTTTTAAAGGCAATTTCGGGAGAGATTCATACCACCTCCGGACATATTAGCCTGGGATCCGGCGAAAGGCTTTCCGTATTAAGCCAGGATCACTTTGCCTTTGATGAATTTACCGTACTTGATACGGTTATGAAAGGACACGCGCAAATGTGGGATATCGTGCAGGAAAAAGATGCACTATATGCCAAACCCGATTTTTCGGACAAAGATGGCATAAAAGCAGCCGGATTGGAAGAAAAATTTGCAGACATGGATGGCTGGAATGCCGAAAGGAATGCAGCAACTTTGTTGAGTGATCTGGGAATAAAAGAAGCATTTCATTATACCTTAATGAAAGATATGAGCGGCAAGCAAAAAGTACGTGTTTTGTTAGCCCAGGCGCTTTTTGGCAAGCCCGATAATTTACTGCTTGATGAACCAACAAACGACCTCGACCTCGAAACCGTAATGTGGCTGGAAGATTACCTGGCGAATTATGAAAATACGGTTCTGGTTGTTTCTCACGACAGGCATTTTCTCGA
>JABMQA010001292.1 GCA_013203545.1 Bacteroidota bacterium | reverse complement strand
ATGTTAGGGGAGTCCTTAAAAAAATTAATAATTTCGGGTATATCCGAACGGTTATTAATTCCTATTAGCGTGAGTTTAATTGGATAACTTATTTTTCGAATTGGAGAGAAAAATAGATCGTACAAGCTTTTTTTATGTGAGAATGAATAAAATTGCGTATCACCATTTCCAAAGTCACCAACCCATCCAATACTTAACTTTTCTTTTTTTCTTATCTTTCTTTTGCCATGATTTGGTATCGGAGAGGTATTTAGGTAAACATTTTTATTGAATCTTGAACAATAATCAAGTAATGCATTACTTCCAACGACCACTGATTCACAGAATCTGAGGAAAAAATGGAGGGTATTCATTTTATTTCTGCAGTATTCAGCATCGTCAATATCGTACAATGTGTTCTTTTTTTGAATTAAAATTAAACACTTCAAAGCGTTGGCGTAAAATTTATTGCTACAAACTTTCTGAATAACAATCAAGGAGTTCGGTTTACGGAACAATAAAGCAGAAATAAATACTTGAAAAAATTTCCTTAACCCTTTTAGGGAACGGTCAGGGAATACAAAATCAGATGCAATGTTATAATGTTCTTTAAGGTGTACCAATGGGTACTTTCCCCGATACCTGGTGCTTGGGCTTTTTAAGTTATATGGTGCAAACCAATAAATATGTCTAAATTTATTAATACTTTTCATTTACCCTCGACCATATTGTGTATTACATACCATGTAGGGATGTAAAGAATACATCTATTAAGATGAACCATTAAAAAGAGCATCCAATGGATTTTATGATGCGTAAAAGTAGAAAAAAAATTCATACATTTGGAGGTGTCATTTTTTCGAGGGAAATCATCTTTATATCTGATAGTTAATTATTATAAGTAACTAAATTTTGATGTGACGAAAAAGTTTATTTTCGTTATCAATTTTGTATTGGGTGTAACTTTGTGCGTCTTTGCGCAGACACAACAAACATTTAAATACCAGGCATTGGCAAGGGATGCAGATGGTACAATTATCGTAGGTCAAAACATTTCTGTGAAAATCAGTATCCTTAGCGAAAGAACGCAGGGCTTGGTTATTTACAGCGAGTTAATCCGATACAACCCCAAATGTAAAACACTGCCCCATGTTTGCGGAGCAGTGTGATACCTGAAAAGTATGACGAGAAGTTAACTCAAATTTTTACCAACCCGGATCATTTCAATATCAATTTCCTGTTGACCAAGCCGGTATTCGTGTGAATGTTCACAATGTAAACGCCCCTGTTTAGTCTCTTCAGATCGATTTGTATTTCACCTGTGTTTTGCCCAACATCCCGTGCATACACTTCCTGACCCTTTGTGTTTAAGATCCGGATTTGTGTCGTACTTTCCAATCCTGAAATAGTAAATATTCCGTTGTTTGGATTTGGATAAACCTGGATGGTGTTACCATATTCTATCTCAAATTGACCACTGGAGCCAATGTATAATCCACTCACCACCGAGATGCCGTTTGGTGTGAATTGACCTTCATTGTGATACTGACTGTATGTTACACTAATCGATGATTCTGTTTGTTGATCGCTTTTGAACAAACGGTAGGAAATCGCTTCACCTTCCAGAAACCCATCCTGTTCGGGTGTCAGCGGATCATCACCAAATGCCGTAATGGCAAAAGGCTGATTATTATCCGTAATTTCTGTTACACCGGCGCAAAGCCCATTGCTTGTGAACGCCCCAATAATAGCTCCCTCCGTCAATTCGTCCTCACTTTCTACATTAAATCCTATCGTATGTGAAAAGCCGGTGACTACTACCTCATTCCAGGGATGCAGGATGATTACGCCGGAATTGCTACCCGGGTCATCATAACCATCACAATTGATATTGGGAAACAGTACTGGTATCGGATCACTGCACCGCACCATATAACCCTTTCCAGGATGCAATTCATCCAGCGAATAAATCCCCATATCCGGCCAGAATAGTTTTGTGCCGGCAATCTCTTTTACAACTTCCAATGTATTGCCCAGCGGTGAAAAGAGCTCATCGCAATTTACCGGGCATGCTGTAAGAACGGGCATCATGGTCCATCCCTGGTTTAGTTGCATCATGAGGTTGGTGTCGGGCGTTCCCATTATCGGAAACAGTGCAGTGTCAGCCATCTTAACAATTAAGGCATCATGATTATGCCAGAATTGAAGCGTGTTAATATTCAGGGCGGGATAGAAAATGCCATCGAAATTAAATGCATAGATCAGGCTGTTGATAATAGGTTCGAAGATGATTTCGGGGTCGGCATTTTGAGGGATCAGGCAGGTGGAAAGTCCGCTCCAGCCCTCTTCAAGCTCAATTTCATGAATCAGCTGGGTGTTGATCCAATCCACCTGATTATTCGGGTCGTTTTCAAATGGCTCACCGGCAAAGTTATCCCACGCTTCGTTAAAGGTAATTTTCCATTCATCATTCAGTTTGGTAACATTGGAACTCCCACCCCAGGTATTGGGAGGGAAATGGGCCTTATAGACCGAAACCGGGTCGGGATTGTCAAAGGTGATGAGGGTTCCTCCCGGCTTTCCATTTCTGAAAGTGCAATAGTCAAATGAAATTACAGGATCAACATTCCCGTAGATTTCAAGACCCTGGTTTCCCATATTTTGAAATATGGTGCTTATGGCCCGAATGTTTCCCCCACTGTAAATTTTGAAATCATAATAACCCTGCAGTGTCCGTATCATGGTAGGTTCCGACACGGATCCGACAAATGTGGCAGTCCCGCCTGAGAATACACTGAAAACATTGCCGTCATCCATCCAGATTACGGAACCCGGATGTGCTACTAATGTACCTGATGACGTAATACCTATATGCGACTGTGCATGCAGGATATTATCAGTGAGCGAAAATTCCCTGCCATTTACCTCCAAGAATCCTGAACAGGTTATATCATTATCGAGCTCAACTAGACCGGGACCTTGTGTAATCTGCAAACCCGGGAACCAGGTTGGTGAAGATCCCCCAATACTCTGAAAGCCTGATCCGTTGAACACAACGGTGCCGGTAGAACCCTCCATGAGGTTCCCGCTGCTGGCATTGTTGGTCCAGTGACCTGTGATGTAGATGAGTCCGTCTGAGGTGATATTACCATCTGACATGTTGTAATAATCACCATTGATCACCAGAACTGTGTTTGGCATTATCACCATATTCCTGCCAACATTGGTAAGTGTTTGGCTGTAAATCGAACCATACAGAATTATTGGGATCAATATTGCTGTTATATATTTTATTTTTTTCATGATATGGGATTTTAGTAGTTGTACTTTTTAAAGCCAATGGAACCAAAGGCTCTGAGTTTTATAGATCCATTTTTAATGCGTACACCTTTCGACTGATCTCCCTGTGAGAAAAGTAGGGTTGGGTCGGCTGCTGAGCCCTGAAGGATGATTTTTTGGGATGGATCAGTGCCGGCTCCCATGACAAATATATTTTGAAGGAATTGTAATTTCTGTCCAGCATAAAAGGTGGCACTAAAACCAGTGGCATCCTGGTCAAAATATCGGTAGGGTACACCATCTTTGATGTACGGACCATTCATTAAGACACCGATGGAGTATTCCGGATATACCTGTGTAAGTGCAGCTTCCCAAAAATTTGTAGTGGTTGGAAGTTCATCCAGGGTATACCACATGTTTTTGGGCAGGAAGGGGGTGCCCCATGTGTTGTAACCATGGCCCCAATTCATGTGATACTGACGAATATCATCAACCACCCGCCAGCCATCAGCAACAATTACATGCTCATAAATCTGGTAGGGCAGGGGCCTGTTTAAATTAAGATGTTCTTTTATAATATCCCACCACTGGTCCTGGGTTTTAAAAGGCCGGTAAGATACATCCGCATTGTCGTTGTATTGGAAATGATCTTCGAAAGCATCAAGAAGGTCCGGCCCGGCGAAATTGTTGGCAAAAAAAGCCGTTGAACCATCACATCCCCAGTCTAGCATCACAGCATCTCCAATTTCATATATTAATTCAGCCACTTCATGGATGGTATCGGCACCTGTTCCGCTATGAATAGACTCAGGCATTTTCAACCAGTCGATCTCATCATCATAAAATGGTGGCCAATTCCAGTATTTCATGACCTGGGCAGCCGCAACCGGAGCGCAACCTGCTGGTACATTTCCATTATAACCCGGGTTATTACAATTCTGATTAGGGCTATATTTATTGTAAGGCCACCATTGGGCCCATGCTGTCTCCAACAGGATATCGCTACTTTGATAGTTATCCCAGGAACCTGATGCTAATTGCTTTCTAAATGTAGTGGGGTTAATGTTAAGCATATCCCAGGTAGACTGGTGATGAACTTCAAGTATTTCTATCAAATCAGTATTTGTTGCGTCCTCAATTGGTCCAACCTGTTCCTCAACGGCACTGATAACATTCTCCATGCACTGTTTGAGCAATGTCGATTGTTCCTGATCATTGTTTACATCAAATTTACCTAAGGTGGCACACGCCTTAACAGGCGCCAGGCCTTTGTAGAGTGATACCAGAATGAACCCATCGGGTTCGACCTGGCAATAGTATCCCACCTGCCGGTCGTTGATGCTGAGTTCTTCTATTTTCTCAACCCTGGCTTCTTCGCATCCTCCCCAGCTACCTTCGTTATGTTGTATCAGAGTAATCCAGTTGCTTGCAACATTCAAGGCTTCTGCTTCTGTTACCTTTTGTGACATCAGTGAGATGTTGGTCAATAGCAACAGGCCCAAGCTTATTGCGAATATTTTAATTATTTTTTTCATGATTTGGTCCTCCTGCTTATTGTAAGGTTACCAAAACAAGTACCTGACCTTTTTTTCCTTTTTCGAGGCTTTGCATGGCCTTACCGAGGATGGTGCCATGTGCTTTAGAGCGGTCTTTTACCACCATGGCATGACCGGGAGTGGGGGAGGTGGTCAACAGGTCACCAACTGAGATTTCTCCGTAAGAAGCATCTACCTTGCAATAGACCCTGCCGGCAAGTGCCACATCACAATCGAATTGCCCGGAGCCTAATTTAACGCCACTTCCAAGGCTATTAGCTCCGGCTACAATGCCTGCAACTTTTGTGTCGTAAGCATCTACCGAAACCATCAATTCGCCGGGGCTATGGGGATCGAGAACAAGAACGGTCCCCGGTTCGGCTTCCAGGTGATTTGAAACATCGAAGCCTTCAGCGTAATCCAATCCTTCTCCAATCTCAACAATGGCATCGCCGTTTGCACTCTCAACGAGAATGTTGCCTCTTACGGTTAGCTTTTCGGAGGGTGAATCAGTTCCAATGCCTACATAACCTACATCCATATTCAATAATGTTGAACCGCCATCTTTGTTAATATATAGCGGTGATGTAGCTCCATTATTTCTTGAAATGATCTCATTATCGTCCATAACAATATTTGCATTATCTGAAGGGCCAACCTGAAAAAAGCCCCCTTCAACAGGACTGGCATCATAGCCGCCTTCCACTTGCAGTTTCACGTCTGGGGCATCGACTCCAACACCAACATAGGGATTGCCAAGGGCAGCAATTGCCATGGCAGATCCATCCATGGAACTCCAATGTGACACACCGACTGAACATCCAAAAACTGCTTTGATATCTGAGCCCTGGTAAAATGTCATGGAAGGGGAATTGCCAACATCGTCAGTAATACAGAATTGGCCTCGCATGATTGCTGATGGCCCGGAGATATGTAAGCGCGTGGCAGGTTCTTCTGTTCCAATTCCAATATTTCCATAAGTTGTTATTCTCATTCTCTCTGCCCATCCATTAAGGTCAGTACAAAACCTCAGGGGGTCTCCATGTGACCATTGAATGAATGGATTGGGGTCGGTTTCACGGCCACTGAATAGCGCAAGTTTATGAGATCTGTCTGAATTTGAGAATTCAACAACAGCACCATCATCCGGGTTCCATCCACGGACATCGAGTTTCGACAGCGGGCTCGTGGTTCCTATTCCCAACCTGCCGGTTTCCATCTGTAATGTCATGTAATCTACCCCATTGTTTCCTCCCCATCGGATAGAGTAGCCATCATTATTTTGTGCTCTGATTCTCAGTCCCTGTGAATGAACCGCGAATAAACTATTGTAGCCATCTCCCAGGAAGAGCCGTGCCTGATCACCACTTGAATTCCATCCATCGACTCCTTTAATAATTCCATGGCCACCATCAACGGTAAGTTTGTAATCAGGAAGTGAAGTGCCAATTCCAATGTTCCCTGCCACCGAAGGATACATATTTGAGCCATCGATGATCCAGCCACCACCTCCTGATCCACCGCTGCCGATGGGGAGCCAGTTGCTTCCGTCGTAATAGTAAAACAGTGCCATATCTGTTACATAAACCATAAGTCCCGTTGCCGGGTTGGAGATGAGATCACGTTGTGAGGCCAGCATGCGTGGAATTAATAATCCGTGTTCCGAACTTTGTACATCCAGCATTGCCGACTCGTGAGGGAAGGTTCCGTTGTCGTTGATCGCAATCTGCGACCATACGTTTAAACCTGTTACTGTTAGTGTGATTACTAACAAAATTTTTAAACTTTTCATAATTAATTGTTTTATATGATTAATACTAGTCCGGATTAAATTGGTTTTCCGGGATTGTTACTTACAAAAGTACAATCAGGAAGCAGCAAAATGCTAACACGCATGTTGCATTCTTTACCACTGATGTTACATTTGGGGAAGATGGAGTAATGGAGGAGTGGAGGAGTGGAGGAGTGGAGTAATAGAGTGATGGAGTGAAGGAAGGATGGAGTGAAGGAAGGATGGAATGATGGAGTGAAGGAAGGATGGAATGAATGAATGATGGAATGGTGGAATGATGGAACGAAATGCAATCCGGTAGCGTCCGGACGGGGTGGGTTTTCCAGCGATGGCCGGACCTGCGGGTGGTTAGCGGAGACGTAGTAGTGGAACGAAGGAATGATGGAACGAAATGCAAACCGGTAGCGTCCGGATGGGGTGGGTCTGTCGTGCGATGGCCGGACCTGCGGGTGGGTAACGGAGACAGAGTAATGGAGTGTGGAATGATGGAATGGGAAAAAGCCGACAGCGTTCGATCCCGATAACCATCGGGAGAGAACCTGTCAGAGTTGGATCCGAAAAGAGGACGCAGCCACCTTAAAAAAAGCCAACCCCGGAAAATTCCGAAGTTGGCCATTTTGAAAACTTAACTGTAAACCAAATGTTTATGAGCAAATAGAATGCTCACAACTATTCTATTAATTTATCACCAGTTTTTTGGTTACTACATTGCCGTTTGATAAAATCCTGACCAGGTAGACACCGGGGGGACGATCTGTAAAATCAAACTCTTTCGATTTCTCCTGTAAGGAATCATGTGAGAAAATCTTTGTTCCATTTACATTTAATATCTCAATACGGTTTGCATTATCAAGACCTGAAATCGTAAACCTGCCGGAACATGGATTTGGATAAACCGACACACTGTTTTTTCCTGAATATGCTGCTATTTCAACAGATTGCATTTTAACTTCACCAATTAATGAAAGACCGTTGGTAGCAAAACTGCCGTCAGCATTGGGAAAGTCCGGATCAAAAATAGGTACAATATCTAATTCAGCATTTTTAGCTGTTGAATAAATTTTGAAACGTATGGGTTCGCCATTGATAAATCCATCCTCTTCAGCGGTCAACGGATCATCAGCAAAAGCTGTGACAGCAAATGCGTTGTCATTTTGAACCGATGCAAATCCGGCACAGATGCCTTCACTGGTGAACACTCCGATGATGTCGCCCTGTTCAAATTGTTTCGCCAACCGTTCGGAAAATGCAATTGAGTGGGATGATGCAGTGGGAATCAATTCATTCCATGGATTTGTGGCCGTTTCAACTACTTCATGGTTTTTCATGATGTTGTTATCGCAATTGGCAAAGGTAACCTGCATCTGGCTCGACGAAAGGATGAAATAGGCCTTGCCGGGTTCAAGGATGCTCAAAGTGGAGATCCCCATGGCAGGCCAGTAAATGCGTGATCCGGCCACCTCTTTTATGATCTGAGGTTGTTGTCCTGCTGCAGTAAACAGGCTGTCGATACCGGTACCACATGAATTTGGAACCGGCAACATGCTCCATCCCTGCGGAATGTTAATGGTCAGGTTGGTTTCAACATATCCTGAAATATCCAGTTGCACATCGTTCATCATCTTCACCTGGTAGGCCGAGTGGCTGGTCCAGGGGCCAATGGTGTTGATAAGCTGATCTGGAAAATAGAATCCCTGGAAGTTTTGAGCAATGATAAGAATGGGGGCGACCGGGTTGAAAATCCAACCCAGGTCAGGATTTTCAGGCAGGATATAGCTGGAAATGCCGCTCCAGCCTGCGGGAATGTTCAATGTTTGTGTTGTTAGCTGGATTTCCCAATCAATCAGTCCGTACGGATCGAATTCAAATTGCTCACCCGAGAAGTCGCCGGTGGCATTTATAAATGTCACCTGCCCGAGTGCATATTGCGATTTGGAAACATTGTGTGCGTTGGATATGCCCGGATTGTTGGGGAAATCCACATCAGTGCAGGTTAAAACCTGGTTGTTATTAAACCAGATTCGTGATGAACTGGCACTGTTGATTCCTGCATCAATGATACAATTGTTGAAAGCATGATCAGGATCCACAATGGCACCATCCTTAATCCAGATACCATTTGCATCCATGTACTGAAAATGAGTATATTCTGCACTGATTGTTGTACCACTGTTGATTTCAAAGGGGAAATAGTTGCCCATATAACCATACAGTTGAACATAATTATCCGAAGTGCCAGCCAGCAGGAGATTGCTGTAATCATTGAGAAAAAGGCCTGTCCCTACTACAATTCTGGACCCTTCTGTAGCTTTGATTGTTCCGTAATTAATGAGATTGATATCTCCTTTTGCCATCAGCCACTGCCCATTTAGATTGAGTAATCCACCCCATATTAAAAGTTGGTAGCCCTCCTCAATTACCATTTGTGAATGAAGCGTAAGCGATTTAACAGCAGGTTTACTGAGGACTACTTCCTTAAATTTTGCCTGTCCGTAATTTGTATAATTCTGATCATCAAAAAATCCGTTAAATGCTGTTATGCCCTGAGGAAGGTAGCTTCCCCAGCCCTGTACCGTAAAGTCGCCCTTGAATTGATGCGTTAAACCAGGTATGTTGTCCCAGAGTGCGCCATCAATAATTTCAAAATCACCCCTTACCTCTATGTTGCTTTCCGGCCTGATTGACCACAGAAATTTATTGATCTTCACATTTTGGAAGGTCTCCCATTCGGAGTTGCTTACCAGGACCTTATCTGCCTCACCAAAAAATGTGACCGTTGCATCTCCATACATAAATCCTGTAGTGTCGCTATTATCAGAGTTTTCATTGGTCCAGTTTCCTCCAATGCCAATTGTATTTCCCATATTCCATTCCCCGGCATGCAGGCAGGCGTCATTGAAAATATACAGGTCTTCATTTACTGTTAATGATGTTGCTGATTTGAGCCTGAAAGTTCCGACGCTCAATTCGAGATCATTTAATATGTTAGCTGTTTTTCCAGCGCCTAATTCCAAGCCATCAGAACCCTCATGGGTTTTATTGATCCGAAGGTTATAAAAGGTTTCATCAGATATTATATCTGCATCATGTGGGCCATAAAAAGTAACCATACCGTTAGACTCCATAAAACCTTCGTCACCAACCAGGTTATTCCAGTCACCACCAACGTTCATGCTGTAGCCATT
>JABMQA010001291.1 GCA_013203545.1 Bacteroidota bacterium | reverse complement strand
TTTTTTGTGAGAAGTGAATTATTTTGTCATTTAATGGTCATTGGTAGTCATTGATGGTCATTGGTAGTCATTGATGGACATTAATGATCGTCACGATAGCAAAGCTAAGTGACAAAAAATATTGGCGAAGTTAAGGGACAACAAATGACGGCGTAGCCAAATGACAACGTTATGACAGCGAAGCAAATGACCACAGTATAACTACGAAGATCCCCACATGCGGGAATACGAACGAGCTTTATTACTACACTTTTATTTATTAATTCGTAATGAAAATTGGGATATTAGGTTCAAGGGGGATACCAAACCGGTACGGAGGTTTTGAGCAATTTGCCGAATACCTTTCAGTTGGGCTGGTGGAGCATGGTTGGGATGTCTGGGTATATAATTCGCATGTTCATCCTTATCAAAAAAAACAATATAAAGGGGTCAACCTGATCCATTGCTTCGATGCGGAGGATAAAATCGGTTCAGCAGGTCAGTTTATTTATGATTTGAACTGTATTCGCGACAGCCGTAACAGGAACTTTGATATTATTTTCCAGTTGGGATATACAAGCAGTTCGGTGTGGCACAGGTTTCTACCAAAGCATGCAATTGTTGTTACCAATATGGATGGCCTCGAATGGAAGCGAAGTAAATACAGCAGTACTGTCAGAAAATTCCTGAAATATGCCGAAAAGCTTGCCATAAAAAGTAGCCATACACTTGTCGCCGATTCAGAGGCGATTGCCGGTTATTTAAAAGAAGAATATGGTGTTCCGGCTGAATTTATTCCATATGGCGCCGAAATTTTTAAGCATCCCGATATAAAAATGCTATCACAACAGGATGTTCAACCGAAAGCATATTACCTGGTAATTGCCCGGATGCAGCCTGACAATCATGTTGAGGTGATCATTAAAGGGATTTTAAAATCCGGGACATCATTTCCGTTGCTTCTTATCGGTAATACCAATAATTCCCATGGCAGATACCTGGTTAAAAAGTATGGCAGTCAGGGTATCAGGTTTCTGGGAGGTGTTTTTGACAATCAGTTGCTTGATACCCTGAGGTATTTTTCGGGAGTCTATTTTCATGGACATTCGGCAGGGGGTACAAACCCTTCCCTGCTCGAAGCAATGGCAGCGTCCGCATTGATTTGTGCACATGATAATCCGTTTAACCGTTCTGTTTTAGGTCGGAATTCATTTTACTTCTCCAACCAAAATGACATTGCACAGCTCATCAGGAGTGGGAAGACAGATACAGGAAATCCGACTTTTATTAGCAACAACCTTCGGAAAATTGAAGAAAAATACAACTGGAAAAATATAATTAAGTCCTATGATCAGCTCTTTAATAAATTAATTTCACATGAATAGTTATTTGTGTTTTGATTTTAATTTTCTTGGCATATTTTTGCAAAACAATGTTGATTCTTAAAAATTCTTAGTTTGTCAGTTCGATATTCAAAGTACATACCCACAATTTCGATAATCGGGGATTTTGTGATCCTGAACCTGCTTTTTGTAAAGGGTTATTGCCTGTTATATGCTCCGATAAATTGCTTTGGCGAGCAATATTTAATTTTTTATGCTTATCTTAACCTAACATGGTTTATCCTTGCCATGGCTTTTGGAGCCCAAAGGATTGGAAGAAATACGCAAAAGAAATCCATATTATTTACCACCGTAAAAATCATTGTTTTCTTCTTTTTCATGTTTCTGCTTTATTTTCAAATCATCTCACTAAATTACTATTCCCGTGATGATCTAAAATTTCTCTTTCCCATTTTCTTCCTCGTCTTAATCATGTGGAAATTCGGCCTGTATTATTCATTTCTTTTCTACCGTAAGCTGGGTTATAATTTCAGGAATGTTGTAGTACTTGGGTACACGCCGTTAACCCGGGATCTGCGTCAGTATTTTGTTGATAACAGGTGGAACGGCTATCGCTTTTTAGGATTTTTTGACCATCAGAAAAACGAAAAAAAGGAGATTGTTGGGAAATGGAATGATTTAAATGAATTTCTCGAACAAAATGATGTTGACGAAATTTACCTGGCATGGAATAAAATACCTCATGATGAGTTACCACATATCAATACTGTTTTATCCAATTATCCCCTGAAAATTCGAATTGTGCCTGACCTCGGTGAATTTTCATATAAAAGTACCGAACTTGTTAACTATGATATGATCCCGGTATTGCAGGTTCATCCGGGGCCATTGAGTTATGTCTTTAACCGCGCTGTAAAGCGTATTTTTGATGTCTTTTTTTCGATTATTATGATTGTTTGTTTCCTGTCATGGATATCAATTATCTTGTACCTTCTTAGCCTGTTTGGTTCACGTGAAGGTGTGTTTTTCAAACAAAAGCGTACAGGTGCGGATGGGCGTGTGTTTATCTGCCATAAATTCAGAACCATGAAAAGGAACAGGGATGCTGATGAAAAACAGGCCACTAAAAACGATAAACGGATTACACCGGTTGGAAGGTTCCTCCGTAAATTCAGTCTGGATGAACTACCGCAATTCATTAATGTACTGTTAGGTCAGATGTCTGTTGTAGGACCCCGGCCACACATGCTCAGGCATACCAGTCAGTATAAAAAAATGGTCAGGAAGTTTATGTTGCGTCACACCGTAAAACCAGGTATTACCGGCCTTGCTCAGGTACGTGGATATCGTGGTGAGATCAGAAAGGTATCCGAAATCAAAGACCGGGTTGGCATGGATGTGAATTATATTGAGAATTGGTCATTCTGGCTGGATTTAAAAATCATATTTTTAACCATAACCAATATTTTCAAAGGCGAAAAGAGAGCCTATTAAAATTTGTTATGCCATCATAAACCCCTGTTACAACATTTATCCACAATCCTTGTTTGATAACTTTAACGGCAAAGCTGCCATCTGTTGCAGTGTATGCATTACTTTTGTGGGCTTAGGGAAATATTATGACATTTGAATACAGCGAAGAAAAGGTAAGATCGTTAGATTGGAATGAACACATCCAGACCCGCCCGGGAATGTACATCGGGAAACTGGGTGATGGCTCATCCCAGGATGACGGGATTTATGTTTTGATGAAAGAGATCCTCGACAATTCCATCGATGAATTTGTAATGGGATATGGGAAAAAAATTGAAATCCTGATCAGCGACCTGAATGTTACCATTCGGGATTATGGCAGGGGTATCCCACTGGGAAAAGTGATCGATTGCGTTGCCAAAATCAATACCGGTGCCAAGTACGATTCAAAGGTATTTAAAAAGTCGGTTGGCCTGAACGGTGTAGGTGCAAAAGCAGTAAATGCGCTTTCGAGTTACTTTAAGGTTGAATCGATACGCGAAAACGTTTCAAAAGTGGTTGAATTCAGCCGTGGGGAGTTGACCCGTGATTTTAAGGAAGCCCCTACTGCTGAACGAAATGGTACCATCATATCATTTACGCCTGATACCAAATATTTTGGAAACTTTCATTATATCTCCGAGTATGTTGAAAAACTTCTGTGGAACTATGTTTTTCTGAATAATGGCCTGACTATAAATTTTAATGGTGACCGGTTTTACGCAAAGAATGGCCTGCTCGACCTTTTGGAAAGGAATATTAATGGAGATGCGCTTTATCCCATTATCCATATTAAAGAGGATGATTTTGAGGTAGCATTAACCCATCTTAATAACCAGTATGGTGAAGAATACCATTCGTTTGTTAACGGGCAGAATACCACACAGGGGGGAACCCATCTGGCTGCATTCAGGGAGTCAATCGTTAAAACCATCAGGGAATTTTATAAAAAAGAATTTGAACCGGGTGATGTAAGATCATCAATTGTAGCCGCACTTAGTTTGAAGGTGGAGGAACCGATTTTTGAATCACAAACAAAAACAAAACTGGGCTCACAGCACATGGAGCCTAATGGTCAGACAGTAAGGGGTTATGTGAGCGAAATTGTAAAAAGAAACCTCAACAATTACCTGCATATGAATTCGGGTGTTGCCGATAGCCTTTACCAAAAAATTCTAAGTTCGGAAAAGGAGCGAAAGGATATCGCCGGTATAAAAAAGCTTGCCCGTGAAAGTGTTAAAAAAGCCAGCCTCCACAACAAAAAACTGAGGGATTGCCGAATTCATTATAATCAAAACCACGATCGGAGACTTGATACAACACTCTTTATAACTGAGGGGGACTCGGCAAGTGGATCGATCACTAAGTCGAGGGACGTGAACACACAGGCTGTATTCTCGCTCAAAGGTAAGCCACTCAACTCATATGGTATGAGTAAAAAGGTTGTTTACCAGAACGAAGAGTTTAACCTGCTGCAGGCTGCCCTCAATATTGATGAGGATCTCGAAAATCTGAGGTATAACAACATCGTAATCGCCACCGATGCTGATGTTGATGGGATGCATATCAGGTTGTTGCTACTCACTTTCTTCCTTCAGTTTTATCCTGATCTTGTGAAGGCCGGTCACGTCTACATATTACAAACCCCGTTATTCAGGGTAAGAAACAAGAAAAAAACAAACTATTGTTATACTGACGAAGAACGGACCAATTCCATAAAAAAACTCGGCCCGAACCCTGAGATAACCCGTTTTAAAGGTCTGGGCGAAATCTCCCCGAATGAGTTTAAAAATTTCATTGGATCTTCCATGCGCCTTGACCCCGTAATCCTTCGAAAAAACAATACCCTTAAAGAAATCCTCTCTTTTTACATGGGTAAAAATACACCCACCAGACAAAACTTCATTATCGAAAACCTGCGCTTCGAGGAGGATGTTGTGGAAGCGATGACGTAATGGCATGTTAAATTTATACTTAACTAATTTGTTCATTAAAATATTTCTGAATAGTATTAATTCTCGGAATATTAAGTTTTCCATGCAAAAAATATATATTTGCCATCTGAATTTTACGATGATAAAACCTTAGTGCAATGAATGATAAACTTCAGGAGTTAACACAGAAAATTTACAACGAAGGCCTTGAAAAGGGCAGGAAAGAAGCAGACGAAATTTTGGCAAATGCAAGAAAAGAGTCGGACAACCTGTTGAAAAATGCAAAACAAGAGGCTGAAAAAATTGTTGAACGTGCAAAGCAAGAGACGGATGAACTCCGGAAAAATGTTAATTCGGAGATGATTATGTCCTCAAAACAGGCCATCACTACCATTAAGCAACAAATTTCTGCTATTGTTATGAGCAAAGCAGTAAATGAGGCTGTGAACCAGGCTTTTGAGGACAAGGATTTCTTAAAAAAGATCATAATTGGCATGGTGGAAAACTGGAGTAAACTCAGTGATGCTAACCAGGATATTATGCTTACCCTTTCGGAAAAGGATCGTGATGACCTTGAAACATATCTCCTTGGGAAAGTAGCTAAATTGGTTAAAAATGGCATTGATATCAATTTTACCGAAGGCATCAAAAGTGGTTTTAAAATCGGGCCAAAAGAGGGTGGTTATATGATTAGCTTTACCGACCACGACTTCGAGCATTTCTTTAAGCAATATCTGCGCCCAAGGACCAACAAACTTCTTTATGGGGAAAAATAGCTTATGATGTTTAAGCCCAACTATTATTATCTCGTTGCAGGATTACCCGACTTATTATTGGATGAAGGAAGGGTTAAAATTTCATTGCCTGAAATGAAGGCGTTTTTTGCCGATCATGTTCAATCGGAGGATAATAATCTTATCACCATGCTTTTCCGGAAATATGACAATAAGAATCTGATGAACCTTCTGTTGAAAAACGATGAAAAATTCGATGACAGGGGCAACTACACTTTTGATTTCCTGGAGGAACAAATTAAAGAACCGGATGCACGGGTTTTGCCCTATCTGATGCAGTTCATCAATAATTTTAAACAGGGAATCCGCGAATTTCCGGATATTTCCCTTGAAAACGAACTGGAAACACTTTTCTATCAATATTTATTAACTTTAGATAACCCCTTCTTAAAAAGTTGGTTCGATCTGAAGTTGAATATTGCCAATGTGGCTGCGGCGCTTAATTGCAGGGAACATAAAATGCCTTCCGAAAATGAGCTGATTGGTGATAATGCAGTTGTCCAGGGCATCATAAGGAGCAATGCCAGGGATTTTGGCCTGATGCAGGATTTTCCTGAAATCGAGAAAATTTTACATGCCTGGGAGGGTGAAACCATGCTGGACCGTGAGAAATCACTCGATTTGATGCGGTGGCAGTGGATTGACGATGCTACATTCTTCAATTATTTTTCCATCGAGCGAATCCTCGGATTTTTGCTGCAACTTGAGATGGTTGAGAGGTGGATGTTGCTTGGGGATCAGGAAGGGGAGGAGATGTTCAGAAAGCTCCTGAATACATTGGTTGACAATTATGAATTGCCCGACGAATTCAGACTTCAATATGTTACCAGAAAATAACACTTAAAAATTATAATTATGAAAAATTTCAAAACATTACTTCTTTCGGTTTCGCTGGCATCAATTATTTTGCTCCAAACCGGATGTATCGGATCATTTCAGTTAACCAGCAACCTGTATAACTGGAACAAAACTGAAGTGGGTGGGAAATGGGGTCAGGAACTGGTATTCCTTGCTTTTGTGATCATACCTGTGTATGAGGTGACGCTGCTTGCTGATGGTTTGGTTCTCAATACCATCGAATTCTGGACCGGTGATAATCCGTTGGCATTGAAAGACAGTGAAAAAGACAGCAAAATAGTACAAAATGGAGATGACTCCTATTTGCTCACGACCGAAGAAAACAAAATTCATGTTGAGAAGATAGGTGGTGAAAACCTGGGTGAAAATGGTGATTTTATCTATGATACCGAAACTTCACAATGGGTTTTTACAAGTGAAAACAAGGTGTTTAACCTTGAATAATACATAATATTCATTCCAACAATATCCAGTTATTCATGACAAAAGGAATCGTATCAGGAATCATTTCCAACCTGGTTATTGTCGAGGTAGATGGTGCGATATCTCAAAATGAGATATGCTTCATCAATCTGGCAGGAACCAGGCTCATGGCAGAGGTGATAAAAATTATTGGCAATAGCGCCTATGTCCAGGTATTTGAGAGTACCAGGAATTTGAAGGTAGGCAGTACTGTTGAATTTGCCGGACACATGCTCGAAGTTTCCCTTGGTCCTGGAATCTTGTCGAAAAATTTTGATGGCCTGCAAAATGACCTCAATAAAATGAAGGACCTGTTTTTAAAGCGTGGTGATTATACCCATCCACTCGAAGTGGATAAAAAATGGGGATTCAAACCATTGGCAAAAGCAGGTGATCGCGTACAGGCAGGTGACTGGCTGGGTGAAGTTAAAGAGAATTGGATCCTGCACAAAATAATGGTACCCTTCAAATTCAAAGGCATCTATACCGTAAAAAGTATCGTACCGGCAGGCGAATATAACATCGAACAGCCCATAGCAATTGTTACAGATGCTGAGGGTAAAGCGCATGATGTTGCAATGATGCAAAAGTGGCCGGTAAAAATTGCCATCAGAACTTACAAGGAAAAACCCAGGCCATTTAACATGATGGAGACGGGAATCCGGTGCATTGATTCGCTGAATCCGATTGTTGAAGGTGGGACAGGTTTTACGCCAGGTCCGTTTGGAACCGGCAAAACCGTATTGCAACATGCCCTGTCAAAACATGCCGAAGCAGATATGATCATTGTGGCTGCATGTGGTGAACGTGCCAACGAGGTGGTTGAGATTTTCACAGAGTTTCCTGAACTGGATGACCCAAGGACCGGAAGGAAGCTCATGGAACGGACAACCATTATTGCCAATACCTCCAATATGCCTGTTGCTGCCCGCGAAGCATCGGTTTATACCGCCATGACCATTGCAGAATATTACAGGTCGATGGGTTTGAAAATATTGCTATTGGCCGATTCAACAT
>JABMQA010001290.1 GCA_013203545.1 Bacteroidota bacterium | reverse complement strand
TATAATTTCCTGGTTACCGGTATTGTTGAAGATCCTCCTGATAATTCTCACATCGATTTTAATTTGATCGCATCCTTTTCCACCTTGAAGGATTTTCCGTTTTCGGAGCGCCTTGATATGTGGGGATCGCTGAATTTTTTAACCTATATCAGGCTTGTCGATGACTATGATCCCAAATGGATCGAGCTTAAACTCCCAAAATTCATCTCTGAGAAAATGGGCGAAAATATTGATACACTTGCTGCGCATGGGATTCAATTTAATCCCTATCTGCAACCGGTATCGGATATTCATCTCCATTCACATCTTTTAGGGGAGATCAAAACCAATGGCGACATCAACTATATTTTTATTTTTTCGGCAATAGGATTTTTCCTTTTAATTATCGCCTGTATCAACTTTGTTAACCTCACTACTGCGCGGTCGGCTAAACGCGCAAAGGAGGTAGGTTTGCGAAAAACGCTCGGTGCATTCAAAAGCGACCTTATCATTCAATTCCTGGGAGAGTCGCTGTTGCTTTCGTTCATCGCCCTGATCATCGCATTTTTATTAATCGATTTTGTATTGCCAACTTTTAACGAGATTACAGAAAAAAATCTCCGGTTGTTTAGTTGCTGCAATGGCCTGATTATTTCGGAGCTGATATTTTTTGCCATTTTTGTGGGGGTTATTGCAGGCGTTTATCCCGCATTTTATCTCTCTTCTTTTAAGCCGATTAGTGTATTAAAAGGGCACTTCTTTAGTGGATCGGGCAAGTCTTTTTTCAGAAATATGCTGGTAATTTTTCAGTTTTTTATCTCTGTTGTGCTCATTATTTCAACAACAATCATTATCAGGCAATTCAACTATATCAAAAATTTAAATCTTGGATTTGAAAAGGAACAGGTACTGATAGTGCCCCTTCGGGAGGTGAGTAACACCACTGCCAACGAAATCATTAAAAACTCCTTTAAATCCATTCCACAGGTAAAAGCGGTTTCGATAGCTTCAAATTATCCCGGGACACAGATCGGGAAATGGGGTTGCTCACCCGAGGATGTGGATGGAAATATGCAGTGGGTTATCGGTGTTATGGCTGTTGATGAGGGATTTTTTAAAACACTGGGAATGCAATTTATAGTGGGTGAGGGGTTTGAAAACTCCCAAATGTCCAAAGCTAACCATATTGTGATTAATGAAACGCTTGCAAAAAAGGCAGGATGGGATAATCCCATCGGGAAACGGATCTATATAGGAGATAACAAGGACGACAACAGGTACACCATCATTGGAATGGTAGGTGATGCACATTTCAGTTCGCTCACCGATCCTGTTGAGCCTTTGATTTTTCTGGAGGATCACGAAAGGGCCAATAAGCTTATGATTAAAACCGAAACCGATAACCTGAAAGAAACACTCATTGGTCTCGAAAAAATCTGGAGGGAACTTGAACCTGGCAAGCCTTTCGACTTTTACTTCCTGGATAAATCTTTCGATGAGCTGTATCAAAATGAAGAACGGTTATCGAGAATTTTCACTTACTTTACTGTACTTGCCATCATAATTGCGTGTTTGGGATTGTTTGGGCTTACCTCATTTATTGCCGAACAACGTACAAGGGAAATGGGCGTTAGAAAAGTATTCGGCGCCTCTGCTTTTAATATAATCTATCATCTTTCATCCGGATTTATTATCCTTGTGTTGCTGGCAAATGCATTTGCATGGCCTGTTGCATATTTTTTGATGGATAGCTGGCTTGAAAATTTCGCCTATACCACCAATTTTGGTGTTTCAACCTTCTTAAATGCCGGCATTATATCTTTGGTAATCGCCCTTCTTACAGTATTGTTCATTGCCCTTCGGTCAGCGCAGGCCAATACCTCCGATTCACTCAGGTACGAGTAAAGCCTCCGACATCATCATCTTCATTTGATTTTGGAATATTGCGACATCAATTATTTGATGTGGATGAAAATTTCATACATTTGACACACCAAATTGGTGGCTGGTTGTATAATTCGTGTCCGTCTATAAATATGTCATTCAGAAAATCTTTAATGATGAAAATGATATTTAAACTTTCTGTTACTTTCTTACTGTTGTTATTTGCGTTAGGTATTCATGCCCAGCAAAAAAAAGAGCGCCCTAAAATAGGTGTTGTTTTAAGTGGTGGAGGGGCCAAGGGATTTGCTCATATTGGCGCTTTAAAGGTTCTGGTCGAGGCAGGTGTGCCCATCGACTACATTGGTGGAACGAGCATGGGTGGTATCATGGGTGGTTTGTTTGCCCTGGGATACTCGTTGGATACCATCGAAAGTCTCGTGCTGAGACAGGACTGGATGGATGTCCTTTCCGACAGAATTGAGCGGCGTACCCTTTCGATGACTGAAAAATCGCAGGACGGAAAATACTTTTTTACCCTTCCCATAAGGGATAGAAGAATTCAAATCCCAAGCGGACTGGTTGCCGGTCAGCATGTTTATGATATATTGACCTATTACGGTAGCCCCGGATTTTATGAGAATGATTTCAGGAAATTCCAAACGCCCTTCTTGTGTATAGCCACCGATATCGAAAACGGCGAATCGGTAACGCTTGATTCAGGTTATCTTCCCGATGCTTTAAGAGCTACCATGGCTATTCCAACTGTGTTTGCCCCTGTTGAAATCGAAGGGCGATTGTTGGTAGATGGTGGGTTGGTTAATAATTATCCTGTTAGGGAGGTGATAGAGATGGGGGCGGATATTATTATTGGTATCGATGTGCAGGGCAAGCTTTTTACCAAAAATGAGTTGGGCTCCCTCCTTAAAATTATTGATCAATCCACGGCATTTTTAAGGCAACCACTCTATGAGCAGGGAATTAAAGAGACCGACCTTTTTATAAAACCCAATCTCCAGGATTATGGTGTGTCCTCATTTTCGTCTGCTGACACCATCATAAAACTTGGCGAAATAGCTGCACGCGAAAAATTACCGGAGATATTAAAGCTGGTTGATTCGCTCAAGAATAACTTTAACATTACGCCAAAGGCGATAAAGGAGGTGCATCCCATTGATTCTGTTTTGATCCAGGAGGTGGTTATCGAGGGCATAAAAAGGGTTTCCCCGCGGTTTATTTCGAGTTATTTTGAAATTGATGTCCCTCAAGTGGTATGTTACAGAAACATTATCACTTCCATCAATAGGCTATATAGTACCAAGAGCTTTAATCATATTTCTTACCATCTCAGTCCACTCGATCGGGGAGGTTGGCGCTTAACAGTTGAATTTGACGAAAAAGACGGGGCTGATCTGCAGGTGGGGATAAATTACAATACCGATTATAAGGCATCCTTCCTTCTCAATGCAACCTTTAGAAATGTTTGGACATCCGGAGGCAGGGCCAGTATTAGTCTTGCGCTTGGTGATAATTCCGGATTTGATTTGGAGTATCTGATAGACAGGGGTTGGAAACCCGGAATTGGATCCAGCTTCAGAGGGTTTAATTAT
>JABMQA010001289.1 GCA_013203545.1 Bacteroidota bacterium | reverse complement strand
CGGATTAAGTCAAAAGAGGCAGCATCCTTGGACTTGCTTTTCTTTAAATCTGCTTTTGGGATGTAAAACTGTTTATCGATGGTAGAGGTAACTTTGCCCGGAATGATCGACCTGATGGTTTTATTTACAGCTATGGTTGATCTTACGATGGATCTGGAAAAATAGGATGATCCAAACCGCTCATCACCTCCGCCCTGACGACTCAAATTAACTGTTGTAGCAATTACTGAACGTGCTTTTTTATTAAACCACAAAGTTAATATCATCACCACCCCGGCAATGAGGAGCAGATAGGTTGGTGTAATAACCGGTTTGGCGAGAGCGCCCATCAGGAAATCATCAGGCATGGCTCCTGGAGCGGCCATGTAGGCCTGGTAGGATTTTAAACCCGCCAGGGGTACCCCTATGAAGTTAACCAGGTCGTTTCCGGCAAAGGCCATGGCCAGGGCAAAGGTCCCAACCAGAACAATAACCTTGGGAATACTTATTTTAAACAGCCAGTTTAGGATTTGCAAAACAATGGTCCAGCCGATAAACCCATATATTACGATGTGCCATGTGTGTGTGGCAATCCATTTTACCTTTTCTTCGGTGAGAAAGGAGGCGCCTTTTGCGCCTTTAATAAGCATAAAGTATGTAATTGCAACGATGGCCAATCCGCCCCAAATCGAACCGAAATATTTCAGCCTTTTGGAAAAATTGAACGAGAACAATAATCTTGAGAGATATTGCACCAAAGCACCCACCACAAAAGCAACGATTACGGATAACAAAATCCCGGAGATAATGGCAAGCGCTTTTTCGGAATTGATGTATTTACCCAGGTCGAGCATCGTCTCATCAGACCGGTAAATTTTGATGATGGAAACCGCCACAGCAGATCCCAATAGTTCAAATACGATCGAGACTGTGGTTGAGGTAGGCAGTCCAAAGGTATTGAACATATCAAGTAGTATGATGTCGGTAACCATCACGGCCAGGAAAATCACCATAATTTCAGAAAAATGAAACTGGTCCGGATGAAAAATGCCCTTTCGCGCAACTTCCATCAGGCCACTCGAAAATGTGGCACCGATTAATACACCAACACTGGCAATGAGTAAGATAATTTTGATGGGAGCAACTTTTGAACCCACTGCACTGTTTAAAAAGTTTACAGCATCGTTACCAACACCAAAAATGAGGTCGGAGACAGCCAGCGCCATGAGCACTACTACGATGATCAAATAAATATCCATAATTTCTTATTTGTTTTTTTGTTCTTGTTTATGGGTTGCGTGCATCGCCATGTTGATATTAAAAACGCAATTACCTATTTTCTCGTTGATACTGGATAGCTCGTTATAAAATATCCCGGCCTGGTACGGGAATTTATCGGTTTGAATTTCTTCAAGATAATTCTGTTTCAGGCCTTTTCGGATTGTATTTATTTTTTCCTCAATATTATGGGCTTCTGCTATATCCACATAGCGGTAGTCCTTTTGGAGGTTTTGATTCATCAGATTTAAGGATTGTCCGATAAGCTTGAATTCTTTGTCAAGGTTATTCCGCAATTCCTGTGTAAACCAGGCCTTGTTTTCGTTTTTTTTCCGGATGATCAGGGACATTTGGAGACACATATCAGCAATAGTTTGGATATTGTCGGTTATTTTTAGCATCGCCCTGATACTTTTATTCCCCTGTTCACTCAGGTCGTCGCGTGATACTTTACCGATATAGTTTGAAATCTCAATTTCCATGTTTTCGATTGTGCCCCCCAGATTGAGAAGCTTCTTTATTTTTTTCGCGAATTTCTTTTCATCTTTTTCTACAAGTAAGTCAGGTATCATATAAAAAAGTGAAGCAGCATACCTTCCCAACAAGGCTACTTCTTTTCGAGCCTGCAAGATAGATATTTCTGATGTTGACAACACATTACTTTCAATAAATTTTAACCGGTGTCCTTCTTTTACCTCACTGCCTCGGCCTAAGATTTTGTAGCATAAGTTGTCGAACCTTTTAATAAAAATAGTAAAAATGAGGGTGTTAACTATATTAAATCCTGAATGGAAAATGGAAATTCCAATGGGTATGATATTGATCTCCGGGTGGCTGGATGAGGAATGAATTAAACCGATGGCAGAATGGACCAGGCCGGAGAAAAATTTGAAGAACATCAAAACCCAGATAATCCCGATTGCATTAAAAAGAAAATGGGCAAGGGCAGTTCTTTTGGCTGATCTGTTGGCAACGATTGCTGCGATATTTGCGGTGAAAGTGGTGCCTACATTTTCGCCTAAAACCATAGCCAGTGCATAATCCAGTGAAAACCACCCTTCCGTGGCCAAAACCATGGTAAGCGTAATTGTGGCACTTGATGATTGGAAAATAATGGTGATTAATAATCCTATTCCTAAAAATAGAAACACGTTGATAAACCTGTACTCCCTGAATGCCTGCAAACCATGAATGAGCGGTGTGTTTTCGTTTATGTTGGGGATATTGAGTTTAAAGAAATATATTCCGATAAAGAGCAACACAAATCCAATTACAAACTCAGCCCTTGATTTGTCCTGGTTCCGGGCCGAAAAAAAGAAGGGCAACGAAAGTGCAATGAGCGGCAATAAAAACAGGTAGATATCGAATGTGTTTCCAAAACCCAACAGGCTTATCAGCCATGCCGTAATGGTTGTGCCGATGTTGGCGCCAAAGATTACTCCAAGTGATTCGGTAAAGGATATCAACCCGGCATTAACAAAGCTTACCAGCATTACCGTTGTTGCCGAGGAAGATTGTAT
>JABMQA010001288.1 GCA_013203545.1 Bacteroidota bacterium | reverse complement strand
TGACATTCTAAGAGCCTAAATAAACACCAACCAGATACTCAATGGTATAGTATAAAGGTTGGTATGCCTTAGGACCCATTATTAATGATTACATTTGACGGCGCAAAAAAAAAATCCAAAAACAAAATGATAGGTAAAGAAAAAATAGATTCCATTGTCCTGGGAAAGGGATTCTCCGATTACAAATGGATCAAACCCAAAGACATTATTGTTGCCCAATGGGTGAGGATGAAATGTACTTTTGGTTGTAAAGGATACGGATCAGGGACTTGTCCTCCCAATACCCCGTCAGTAAGTGACTGTGACCGTTTTTTTAAGGAATATGAGCATGGATTAATCATCAGGCTGAACAAAATGGCTGATAAGGATGAATATCCAACCGACTGGTCGAAAGAAATGACCAAAAAATTACTGAATATTGAACGAGAAGTATTTCTCAGCGGATTTCAAAAAGTGTTTTTACTCAACCAGGCATGCTGTACTGTTTGCAAGGACTGTTCAAATAGCAGGGTAGATTGTACGGATAAGACAAATGCCCGACCAAGCCCGGAGAGCTTTGCTGTGGATGTTTATCAAACTGTTAGAAACGCAGGGCTGGATATCAATGTGGTAAAAGATAGTCCGGCTGAAATGAGTAAAATCGCGATATTGTTGATAGAGTAGGGTTGATTTCAATCAGGCAAAATTATTGTTAAATAATAAATTCATGAGGGGGGTGTCTTCTCACATCCCCCTTAATTAATTGAATAACATGAAAAAAACATCGTTTTTTCTTTTCAATTTATTTTTATGTTTTAGCCTGTATTCACAACCTTTCCAAATCCAATGGCAAGGATGTTTTGGTGGCTCCGAAACAGATGCTGCCTCAGATATTATTGATATAGGTAATGCATATGTGATTGCTGGGTATACTGTATCTAATGACGGGGATGTGAATTCTGGCAATCATGGCGGTGCAGATGGTTGGATGGTTAAATTGGATAAACAAGGAAACCTGATCTGGGAGAAGTGTTACGGTGGATCAAATGCTGACGTCTTTACAAGAATTTTTCAGGATAATGAAGGGAATTTCATATTAGTAGGCGATTCCCATTCCTCCGACGGAGATATAAGCAATGACCCCTATCCGGGATCAACAGATTTTTGGATCGTGAAGATCGACAGCCTGGGTAACATACTTTGGGATCGTATAATCGGAGGCAATGTATTGGATCAAATATGGCCCGGAACTCTAACGACAGATGGTGGCGTAGTAGCATATGGATGGACAGGATCATCGGATGGTGATGTGAGCGTGAGTTACGGCGCCTACGATATGTGGATGGTAAAACTGAACAGCGAAGGTGAGAAGGAGTGGGATTTTAGCATCGGCACCGACTGGTTCGATTATGGGCAGGCTATGATAGAGACCAGTGATGGGGGCTTTCTATGTGGGGGGGGGGAGCAGGATTGGAGAGGGTGGCAACCTCACATGTGAACCACATAGCTGGAAAGCCGAAGCTATTCTGGTTAAGTTGGACAAAGACCGTAACATTGAATGGCAAAACTGCTATGGGGGAAGTGGTGATGAATCCGTAACAGCTTTACTTGAAATCGAAGACGGTTATATTTTTGGCGGTTATAGTGAGTCTTACGATGGGGACCTCTTAGGATCAGGTTGGCATGGTGAAGTTGATATTTGGTTGGTCAGGCTTGACTACTGGGGAAATATTGTCTGGTCAAAATGCTTTGGTGGGACACGCGCTGAATGGTTAAGCACAATAATTCAAACGAACGATGGGGATTTTGTCATTCCAGGCTATACCTCATCACAAGATTGTGATGTTGTAGGTAACCATTCTTTGCAAGATAGAAACGATATCTGGATAATAAAAGTCAGTAGTATTGGTGAGTTGCTATCCCAGCAATGTATAGGGGGAATGGTCGATGAAAAAGTTAATTTTGGGGTAATTAAAAAAAGTGATTATAATTTTGTAATCGCCGGCCAAACCGATTGGGGCCCTTCATATGATGTACAATGCACACCACATAATCAACAGGTTCCTTATGATGATTTCTGGGTGTTGGAGGTAAAAGATACCACGGTACATGTAAATG
>JABMQA010001287.1 GCA_013203545.1 Bacteroidota bacterium | reverse complement strand
GTTTACCAGCTTCATCAATAATGAGTAATGAGTGCGGACTGTGGTTCAGCTCCTCTGCCAATCGCTCAATCATATCGTAAATTGTGCCACTGAACATCACTCCCATTTGTCTCAACAGCTTTTCGAAAAACCGCTTTGGCCTCATGCTCTTTTGGCCTGATATGTACCAGGTGTTTGGAGAGCGCCGATAATATTCTTTTAGGGCTGTGGTTTTCCCTGCCCCCGGGTAACCGATCAAACCCACCATCTTTGTGGTTTCACGTGCATCGTGGCATAGTTCATAAATATTTTCATAATTGGAGGTACGGATCAAAGTCCAGTCCACTGGTTTTACGATGTTCCATACCTTCATCAGCATTTCATCTTTTAGCATGTCCCAACGTTCATGTTCAATGTTGCTGAGGGTAGCTGAACTAATGCTCAACTGGGTGGCCAGATCACTCTTACTGATCCCTTTTTTCTGTACAAACTGATTTACAGTTTCTTTGATTTTTACTTTTTGTTTTGTTGTCATAGTGCGCTTTTTGTTTATTTTTGCGCTTGTCGCGCGATTATTCAATTTGTAAAGCCCGTGTTGTAGCACGGGTTTTTTTATATGTCGTCTCTCTCACCTTCTGTTTGATCCACCAGTAATAGTGTGGCTTTTTTATTGATCACATTCTCATTTGTAAGTTCCATTTTCCGGCCATAGTTGCGGTTTGTGTACGGGGTATTGCAGGTGACGGTTTCAGGATTGGGTATTGATGCAGCATCTATTCCCTTCTGATCGAAAAATCTATCAAGAAGAATCTTGCTTTCAGCATCCTTAATTTTCGTTTTACCGGCAATTGCATTGATTGAATCATAGACATCAACATCATCATCAACATAAGCCTGTGCCTTACGTCCCTTTTCAGCTATTTGCTTATCTATTAACCTGTTGGTCTTTTCTTTGTGTTGGTGATGCTTCATGATTTCCTTTTCAGCACGCTCATCGCGCCCGGCTTTGGCTACATTGACACGAATCTTTTCATTTATCTCCCCTAAATACTTACCATTATCATCAAAAACGTGTATACCGCTGAAATCTGCTTCATCATAATATACCCTAACCTTAGTCCCATTGTATTTCAAGGTTTCAGAATGGAAACTGAAATCATAGGTGTATTTGTGTTTCCTGACCTCAATTTTAATTTCCTGGCTACATATTTTTACAGTGGTATTCTTCCAAAACATCATTGCGGTTTGATGGGGTTCGAGTTTAAAAGCGTTGGGCTTTTCGCTGTTTTTAAATCTTTCGTTTGGTGACATACCCTTACTATCTGGTGTTTCGTTAAAATTTGCAATTAGTTCAGCGATGGTCTTTATCATTTGCCCTTCTGATAGGAGTTTTCCTTGTTTTGCAGCATCCTTCAGAAATTCTTCATCAATTCTGTCACGGTCTAATTTTGATTGCACACCACCACCGACAAATCCCGGTATAAACCGCTCAAAATTATCCTGAAAGTGGCGGTTCCATCTTTCAACCTGGGCCTTATCTTTTGCGTTTCCGACACTTGCGAATCGTACATTCACACCAATTTTTTCAAGTTCAGTCTTAATACTTTTAAATTCTTCTGTCTTAGTGCTGCTGGCGTTGTCCAGGACAATTTCAAAGGGCGCAATTCCTTCACATTTAACTGCCAGGTGTAGAGCGTCGATCAAATTGTACCGGTCTTCATTCCTTGCAATATCAAAACCAGTAATCTTGCCACTCATTACATCTCTAAATACAAACAGGTTAGCCCTCCTTAGCCTGCCATTTTCATCAACAAAGGGAATTTGAGATGCTGTACCATCTCCCATGTAAATATCCCCGGCGAAGTCTGGCTTGTGTCTTCTTAGAAAAGTTGTGAAATCCTTGTTATGTTGTCGGGTATTTCTATACCTTTTTGTAGTATTACGCAACTCGGGTATACCTAAATAATATTTTACATATGAGTGGCTGATTCCAGGTATCAAAGGTTTTTTGTTCTCGTTTCTCAGTTCGTTTACTTTTTCAATCTCAGCCATAACCATTTCATGAATAATTCTTGCTGAGAACGCCTCAGGTCTGCTGTACCATTGTTCTATTTTCCATTTAGAAAAATCATTTAGCTTGCGATTGCTCTTTTCATATTTGTTATTCAAATTCCCATGTACCAGGGTCTTAATAGGATTATTTTTGAATTGCTTCATTTTGCGGGCCATTGTCGTTTTATCCGTAAAAAGCCCAAGCATTGTATTTTCAGCATCTTTCCATTCAAGATAAGCCCTGAGCACATCCTTTTTCTTGCAAACCAGAGCACTTGATTTGCAAGTAAGTTCATCAATACATTGCAATACTGCGTGTTTCTTGGCACACAACCGGCATTTATCCTTGCCTCTGTCTCCCGGGTAATACTTGTCGTATGTTGTCATGTGTGTGGCATACCTGTTAGTAAAGGCCTCATGAAGTTCCTTTCTGATCAGAAGGAGTAACTCTGCATCAGCATCATGCAGTTCCTTATATTCATCCTCATTGATCAATCCTATTAAGGTATTAGTATCAGCAGGCATTTCGTGCTTTATCTTAAATCTGAGGCTGATGGTACTGTAATCAATAAATCGTTTGCCCTCTTTTTTGAATGATTCCCAGTTACCATTTTTACAGCACATTTTTCTTATGTACTGTTCACTTACACCATACTCACTCATTAAAGTGGAATCTGTAATGAAAACCTTCCCTGAAATTTGTATGCCTTCAACTTTATTTTCCATATCTAATAACTTGTAACTTTATTTTCAAAAATATCGTTGATAAAATTGAGCTGTCAATTTTACCTACAACTATCTGACTTCACATTAACTGGTACACATCGTAGTTGAATGAAAAGTAATAGATGTCCCCACTCTTATTTCTCGCAGAGTATCCTCTTTGGGCACCTGAAATAAAAGTGAAGATAGACTGATAACCAGTTGTCTTTATAAACAAATCACCTGGCTTAAGCCGGTCGATGATTGTCCTCATCGGGAAGTAAATCTTTTTATTATGTACAAAAGGCTTCACCGCTAAACATATTTAGTTTACGGCCTCAAATTTCTTAATGAGTTCGCTTTCCTTCCTCTTATGGGCTGCATACTCTTCAATTAATAGCTTTGTCAACTTGGAGGTTCTTATTTTTCCTGCCAGAACTGAATTTACATGTGATTTGGAAACACCTGCTTTTACTGCAATTCTTGTTTGAAATCCATGAGGGATGTCTTCCTTGATTTTTTTCAATACTGTTTGTATGCTCATGTTGAATATTATTAGTATTTTTGTATGATTATGTTTGTAAATCGCTGCAAATATAATACAACATTTAGGGAATTGCAAATAATTGCTAATATTTTTAACAAAATACTTTATTTAGGGTATTTTAAAATTCATGTATGTTATGAAAACAACGATTAACGAACGTGTGGAAATATTAATTAGAGAGTTGGGACTTACAACAAACGGATTTGCATTAAGGCTTGGGCTAAATCCCAATGTAATCTATAATACTATTAAAGGAAAGAGCAAACCCGCATTCGATGTAATTAATAGTATTATCGAAACATTTGATGTTAATGCTGACTGGTTAATTAAAAATGTGACCCCAGACGGCACCCCTATCTTGGGTCACAAACAGGGTCACAAACAGGGTCACAAAAATAATGAAAATACCCTAATTAGGGTAACTCGTGAAAATATAGCAACTGAAAAAATAGAGAATCAATTTAACGATGCAGTATTGTTCACAAATGCATTTCGTCACTTCTCTAATATTATGAAAAGTAACCAATCACTAAGTTCATTTTTCGAGGCATACGGTTCGTTACGTGAATATATTGAGTTGATGAAAGCATTTATGAGAGAATATGTTGATCCCTTTTATAATCAGGCACTTTCAAAGATTGAACTTTCATTCAGTACAGGCAAAATAGATAAAAAGAATTACCAGGAAGTGATAGAACTACTAAAACCGCTTACTAAATTCAATCCTTATTTCGAGATAGCCGCTGACGGGTTGGGTGAGGCTTTGGCCGCCCTAAAGCAGTTTGATGAAAATGAAATCCTCTTTGATTGGAATGATGCAGAGGAGTTATTGGCAGACCACGATAAAACCTCTATAAATCAATCAGAAGCAAAGTAATATCCGCCCAGTCTAATTCATATTCGGCCAAATTTGCACCAATACACCTTCAAGATGATAATAATGGAGTATTTTTACCAGGCAATCGGCAAATAATGGTAGGATAATGGTAAAAGTTGGCAAAACAAATTATCTAACGTTACCCAAAAGAATTAAAAGCAAACCAGCTATTCATCAACGTTCCGGGCAAAAAACCACTCTACTTAAAAGTTGGCAAAACAAATTATCCCCCATAGTTGGCTTCAATGGAATTTCCAGTGGAGGGATATGGGAAAAATGCCATTCAAAGTTTCTTTGGCGATCCGCGGGATGGCGGAAAGCGTGAACATCATGGTGTGGATATTTTTGCCCCACGGCAT
>JABMQA010001286.1 GCA_013203545.1 Bacteroidota bacterium | reverse complement strand
GTACTACAGGGTCTCCCCAATCGTGTGGGTAACTGCCTCGAGCACCTCCTCCTTTAATCGATTCAGATACAGAGAAGGATAGTACTTGCAGTTCACGTACCTGCGCCGACTGCCATACTTCCTTCGGTGGAATGAATATCATCAGGTTGATAGCAATTTCGCCTTTTTGCAAAAGATCTTCGGGCACATAACATGTTGATCTGTACAAACCAGGTTTAACTGATGTTTGATTTCCCCATTCTCCCTGTATGTAATTATCAAAGGAGTTGAAAATAGGTTTTCCTACACCTATCATAGTAGAATCCAAAAATTCAACCGCAGTACATAGCTGGAACCCTTTTTTCAAAACTACATAATCAATTTCAATGGCAATTAGCTCTCGCACATCAAACTGTGATACTATCTCCCCAAATTCATTTATAGTACGAACACCCATTAAACGTACAACATCATTGCCCGGGGCTTTTGAAACATTAGTCCACACCCGCTCACCAGCTTTGTGTTGAATGGCAACTTCGAGATAGCGATCTATCGCCTGTGCAACGCCACTATCTATAGTTATCAAGCCCTTATTCAAGACTATTCCACGGCGGCAAAGGCTTCTAATCGCTCCCATATTATGACTCACAAACAACACCGTCCGCCCTTTAGTTGACACATCCTTCATTTTACTCAAACATTTTTTCTGGAACTTAATATCACCAACAGCCAGGACTTCATCAACCAATAATATATCACTATCAACGTGAGCAGCCACAGCAAATGCCAAACGAACATACATCCCGGATGAGTAACGCTTAACTGGGGTATCTAAAAACATCTCGATACCAGCAAAGTCAATGATTGAATCCATCTTCTCAGTAATTTCATCTTTGGTCATTCCATTTATTGCACCATTAAGATACACATTTTCCCTGCCCGTTAGCTCAGGATGAAAACCAGTACCAATTTCTAAAAGGCTAGCTACCCTACCATTAATCTTTATTATTCCTTTTGTGGGAGCAGCAACTCTTGAAAGGATCTTCAGTAAGGTAGATTTTCCCGCTCCATTTGCGCCAATAATACCAACAAGCTCACCTTTTTCAATTTCAATATTTATATCTTTTAATGCAAGAAATTCATTATCAGCTTTTTTATTGACTTGAGCCCTCACTGAACTACCAAGCGATACGTGCACGTTTGGGTCTTCCTTCCCCCGCACTTTCGCCCACCAACTTTGCAAATCCCTGTACAGGGTGCCATGCCCGATAACGCCCAATCTGTATTTCTTGCTTAAATTTTCTATTCTTATAGCTGTTTCTGCCATAACTGTTAAACCGTATCCATAAAGGTTTTCTCAATCCTGTTAAATAGCACAATGCCTGTTAAAAAAATAATTATTGTCATACCTATGCTGATTGCAATATGTAACGGCTCTACAGCACTCACCCCCAGAAAGGCTGCACGGAATGATTCAACAATTGATGCCATTGGATTTATGACGTAAAGCAAACGATATTTTTCAGGTACTTGTGAAAGGGGATATACAATTGGGGTCAGGAACATCCATAATTGAACCCCAAACCCCATGGCAAAAGCTAAATCACGGTACTTCGTTGTCAGAGATGATATTAACATGCCCACTCCAAGCCCCAGAACCGCCATCTGCAAAAGGATCAAAGGTAGTATAAGAATTAAAAGGCTAGGCCGAACATCAACTCCCTTTTGCAAAAAATAGAAGAAAAAGCCTAAAAATATCGTAAACTGTATTATAAACTGAAAGATGCCTGTAATTACAACTGAGATGGGAACTGTAATTCTGGGGAAATAGACTTTTCCAAATATTCCAGCATTAGAAACAAATGTATTACTCGTTCCGGTGAGGCACTGCGCGAAATAGCCCCACACTACATTCCCTGACAAATAAAACAAAAAGGGTGGAATTCCATCTGTTGGAATCTTGGCAATCTTGCCAAAAATTATAGTAAATACAATAGTGTTAAAAATCGGTTGAATGATATACCACAGTGGTCCGAGAATGGTTTGTTTGTAAAAGGTTACAAAATCCCTTTTTACAAATAGCCCTATGAGATCGCGACACCCCCACACATCGCCAAGATGCAGATTAAACCAACCTGTTTTTGGTTTAATAATTAAATCCCAATTTTCATTATC
>JABMQA010001285.1 GCA_013203545.1 Bacteroidota bacterium | reverse complement strand
TCGTCTTTATATCAGTGTCATCACCATCATCATTGAGTCCCTTTTTACCTTCAGAAACAGCGATGCGCATCGCTTCTCTGAGCTGATCAAATATATTTGCTTTTTCCTCCATCCTGCTGACAATTTTTTTAAGATCTCTATCATTTAAAACTCGCCCTAAACTACGATCCAATTGAGCAATGCATCGATCTTTTTTCATCTTAGCTGGAAAAATCTTAATAGCGGCTTTCACAGAATGCAATCTTTGATAAAAAACATGATGAGGCCGATCAAATGGAAATCCATATCCATTTGATTCACTGTTAGCATCAAGAATCCAATAGACTAGGATATATGCCAAAACAGCCGGAAAAGATTGTTGAGTGGCTTTTCCTTGAAATTGCAAATATGAATAAAGAGACTTTGTCAGTTCGGGATTAGTTTCAATCTCTTCTTTTAATGCCCCTGCAATTTTTCGTAGTAATGAACGAATGCTGTGTTTTTTTAGTGCATTCCTAATCATCGCATATTCAAAACCAAGCAGGTCTTTACCAATATCCCGAAGAAAATGATAATGACAAATAAAGTCCGCGACATTGGGGAAAACTTTTTTTACAGCTGATAAAATGCCGGTTCCCATATCATGAACCAAGGCGATCGGTATGCCATATGCCTGTTTGATCTGCAGAAGAAAAGGAATAATGTTATCTGCCTTTTCTGAAGGTATCTTAATGTTGCCCAAAACGATTTTTGCTACTTCATCTAAAGCACTCATCAGATGGGGGCTGTCTGCTTCGCAGGTGCCATCCAAATGTAAAATATATCCTCCTTTTGAAGATAACAGCTCTCTGATCCTTTCTTGACTCTCTTTGTGGGCAAGCGCTAAATAAACAATAAACTTTTTACCCAAATAACCAATCTGCCGAATCGAGATTGGGATGCCTCTATTTTCTAATTCGCACTGAATTTGTTTTTCGGTTCGATTTTCAACAAACAGCGTCTTTCCTACATGTACCAGCACATTGAATCCAAATCTGCATAAATGGGGTACCAGTTTTCTCAGTTCACCAGAACTATAAATCTTATCACAAGCATCACAGCATTTTATTGTTTCGTGAACATTGAATCGGCCAATCTCTGAAGTGACAGCTGTTTTCCTCCTAGTTTTTAATACTTTCAATTTTCTCTCACAAGAGCACTCACAGCCTTCCGGCTCAAATCTAATAGTAGGTATCTCGGGAAATAGAACTTTTGGAGAAACACTCCACATCAAATGATCAATACAACCTTTTAAATATCGAACTAAAGAGAACCCGAGATTTTTTTTTCGATCCCATAACGCTTAAAAACCGCCTTGACTTGGTTAATCGTTATCGACACTCCTCGCTTTTTCAAACTCGATACAATCTGCAAAACCTCAGGCTTGCCGCCAGCTGCACGGATCACTCCTACTAGCACCTCAATAACCATCGATTCAGAAAGAAACTGCCAAGCACTATTTGGATGTATTTTAAGTTCATAACGTCTCTCTATTTGCCGTTTACTTTGGTTTGGATCTATACTTGTATACAGATAATTCCCTTCAAATCTTGTACGATTAATTTTATTTGACTTCACCAAATCCAATAAAGCGTTGTGAACCCGAACCCGTAGCTGTTTTTCAAGCTCTGAATGCAACTTTCCTGCACCACAAGCATTGACCATGTATTTTATCGTTTTTTTCAAAGAACCTTTTTGAGAAAAACCTACTTCACTGTAAAACCAAAGACCATCCCGATCAAACTGTGCTATCTCATAAAGTGTGTAATACCGGCCCGCATGAGTATAACTCGAGACATAATTGAGTCTTTGAAGTCTTCGAAAAACTGTCATGCGCGAGTTGGTCTCAATAGCTTCATATAAATCACTTAATTCTACTACTCGCCGACTGTTAAAAAGATTTTTAAGTCTTTTTTGCCTCTTGAGTGTTGATGCCATATTCCCCTCTATGATACAATTAGGATATTATTATCCCTATTGTATCATGTTTAGGGTAAAAATCAAGCATTATCTAATATTTTTTTCAACATTTATAAAACTCTCACTTTTATATTGTCTTGATATTAATGAAAATATGTGAAACTATTGTAGGCAATCGTGCTATTATAAAAATAAATCATCTGATACAATTAGGATGCACTTGAGATAATATCTCCTATATATTCAATATGTTGAAAAATCTAACTGAGTTTTGCCGTCATAGCTTAAACCCTATGACGGCAAAACTCAGTTGGAATTTATAATGCTGCTGCAGCTTTTGACATTTTGGCTACTGTGACTGGTAGATTGGAAATTCTCAATAATTTTTTCATCCGCTGCGATATTTTATTTTGTTTAGCTTCAATTCCTTTTAGCTCTTGTTGTACGAGTTTAGCGTCAATTTCAGCAAACCTTTCTTCAAGAGTATCCTTTCCATTGAGAAGAATTTTCATGTACTCCTGATTCAATAAATTCTTTACTAATGGCGTATCTGCAATTATGGCCTTTAATGTCCGATTGAGGGTTTTGTTGCCACCTTTTTTCCGATACATTCTTTTTAAATCTCGAAAAAAGCGCTCCAAAATATTATTCGTCCGCTGGGGCTGAATGCTAATTTGTTCCCCTTTTGAGGTAGTGATCATGATTGGATCAGCAAAAAGTTTTTCCCAATATTTGTCAATCTGCTTTACCATCTTTTTGTAATCAATATCTTTTAAGGCTGCTGCTTTGATCTTCTCTGAATTACGGAAACTTGTCACTTTTTCTTTGATCGTCTTTATATCAGTGTCATCACCATCATCATTGAGTCCCTTTTTACCTTCAGAAACAGCGATGCGCATCGCTTCTCTGAGCTGATCAAATATATTTGCTTTTTCCTCCATCCTGCTGACAATTTTTTTAAGATCTCTAT
>JABMQA010001284.1 GCA_013203545.1 Bacteroidota bacterium | reverse complement strand
GTCAGCTTACAATTGTTGCCGAAAGCGCCGGAAAATTGAGTCATGCCTATGAAGTGCGTAATCAGTTGGATAAGGCTGTGAAGTATGCCCGGATTAATAAATCGATTTCTGATAGCATCATGAACGAGGATATCGTTAGAAGAGTCACCGAAATGGATATGCAGATCAAATTTGATAAACTGATAGCGGAAAGAGAATTCGATCAGGCGCTTAGCGATGCTGCCCAAAAAAGGAACCGGGTCATTTACCTGATGGTTATCGGGGGATCGGTATTGGGACTGGTGATTTTTTTGTTGTTGTTCCTGCTTCAAATGAATAAGGTAAAAAGGGTTAGGTTGAGCTCTAAAAATTTACAGCTTGAAAAAGAAAACCTTTCCTTTGACCTGGCCTATAAAAATAAGGAGTTGACCACAAACGTGATGTACCTCCTTAAGAAAAATGAACTGATCCTTACCGTATCCGATAAACTCAAAAAAGCCAGATTGAGTTTTAAGGTAGAGAACAGGAAAGTTGTGGAGGATGTCATCAGGGATTTGGAAACGGCTTCAAAAGGGGATACCTGGAAAGAATTTGAACTTCGTTTCCAAGAAGTCCACTCTGATTTTTATGAAAAACTTAATGAACTTTTCCCTACCCTCACACCGAACGAACTTAAATTGTGCGCATTTTTGCGGCTGAATATGTCAACCAAAGACATTGCCGCCATTACCTTTTTATCTGTTAATGGTATAAACATTGCCAGGCACAGGCTGCGTAAAAAATTAAATATCGAACAGGAAGAAAACCTGATAACTTTCCTTACGTCGTTATAAAAAAAACCGGGCCGATAAAAACTATACCGGGCCGGAAATTTTAACAGGAAAACCCTGTTCTTATTTCAGAAAATCAACTACTTAATAATCAATTTCTGATAAGTACTGCTCTGGTCGTTTGAAATCCTGATTACGTAACTTCCTTTTGCAATACCACTAAGATTAATTCTTGCTGAAGTATTTACATTCAAAGAATACACCTCTTCACCAAAAATATTGAAAATCCTTACTTCACTTTCGGTATCAATTCCTTCGATATTCAGGATCTCATCAGCCGGATTCGGATAAATGCGAATGTTTGATGATGATTGCTCACCAATTCCGGTGGGAGACATTTTAACATTCGAAATGGCTGAAAAACTTCCGGAAATAAAATTGCCTGAAATGTTTTCGAGAACCTGATCATACTCAACTTCGAGGTCAAACGCTTCGCCGGTAGCGGCACGCATGAGTTTAAAGCTGATTGTTTCATCATTCACAAAACCATCTTTTTCCATCGAAGTATTATCGCCACCAAAGAGTATAATTACCTGATTCTGTACAAGACCTGAAACGGGGAGATACCCGTAAATGTTTCCATTTTGGTCGAATGCACCGATTACATCGCCTTCGATGCAGTTTTTGAGTGAACCCGACATAAACAATGCAATTTGGGAAGCAGGTGTCATGTTAATTTGGCCCCATACCGTTTCAATGCTGTTTACATTTGCTGAAGCACTTTTATATCCTCTTGCCAAACATTCCGGGAAAGCAACGGTAATTTCATTCGCCAGTTTTACTTTGTAAGCTTCACCGGGTTCTAAAATCTCGAGGGTATAAACTTCCATTGCCGGCCAGAAAATTCCGGTACCAATCAGTTCCTGGATGATAATAACATCATCAAGGTTACCACCAAACATTTCCATTACATCTGCTGAGCACCGGCTGAGTACAGGTAAATAAAGCCATCCGGCAGGCAGGGTAATTTCACCTGATGCATAAGCTTCACCGCTGATTTCAAAGTCAACATCTTCGGTAACCTTCATAACATAACCTGAATAATTATCCCAATCACCAATCGTGTTGATTCCTTCGACCGGCCAGTAAAACTCTGACAGGTTTCTGAGAATGGTTAACTGGTTTACCATCGGTGCAAACATATCCTCAACTGCAGGATTTGATGGGACGATATAGCTCGATACGCTGTTCCAACCCTGTGTGTAGGTATAATATTGCTTGTACGCAGCATCGAGGCTTGTGAGCTTCGAGAGACCAAAGTCACTAAATATTCCCTGGTTCGGCATACCGGCATCGTAGGTTGCATTTGCAGTATATTGATCCTGGCTACCGCATTGTTTCATCCGCCATCTGAATGCTTCACCCTCAGCAAAACCATCTTTATCTTCCGTGGTCGGATCATCACCATAGGCATTGATTACAACACCTTCAACACCATTCCATTGTACTGCACCTCCACAGGCTTCTTCGCCATTGTCGTCAATATAAAATACACCTATCCAATCCATGTCAACCAATGGTTCGCCAAAAATCGACGGAGCAACATCCAGTGGGATGCTGATGCTGTGAACCAATCCGGTAAGGGAATAGTCCCATGGTTGGAAGCAGCCAACTGTCATACTTACAGGAACAAGAGCAGGTGAATTTACCAGATCGTTTGAAGTAACTTCAATGGCTGAATACCATGTTTCTAACGGGAATGTGTTCTTAGCCATAAATCCAACTTCAATATCCTGTGATGCACCACCCTGGACAAGCCCAGAAACAGTAGTGCCACCATCCAGTGTCATCCAGTTTACAGGGATATCTGAAGCAGAAATTACAACATTATCAATCTTTACAATTTATTTCAACTGTTTGCATTGCATTGTTTATCAATGCTTTGAAATGTATTCAGGCTCCCTGCGGCTAAATGATAGCGGTTCGGGTTACGGAATTAGCTTTACCTGGTTGGTAATTGCATTGAAATTTTTACTTATTTGGGATAAAATGTAAAAACTGTTCAAATGCCGTAATTATACTATTGAATTCAAGTTGTTGATTTTAATTGGGATAGGAGGAAATGTTAGTTAAAGTAAAGAGGAAATTTTGCGGTGTAAAGACTTTGTAAATATGCTTTTCTTTATTATTAGGTTTTATCCGGGTTACTTTACAGAAAATTACACGGCATGAAACCAAAAGATAAATCAGAAGATCACAAAAAGGTCAATGAAGAGATTGAAGAAAAAATAGATCGCCTGCAAAAGCAAAACGAAGCGGAATCCATTGCATTGAAAAAATTACTCCATGGCTTGAATAAAATGGGTAAAGCCAATATCAAAAAGTCGGAGACTAAAAAGAATAAATAATCAATCATCCAATAAGCTGAGATAAATAAGAGAACATAAACTACACATTATTAAATTTTAAATCTGAATTATTATGAAAAAAATTGTACTGAAAGCATTCTTAATGTTTTTCATTTTTGGCTATAGCGGAATGGCTGCAGAGGCCCAAAATTCTGACTTAGGATTAAAAACAGTTAATGCAATGGACGCAGGGCCTGTTATCATTACCAATCCAAATACCTTGTATTTCGATGATACCTACATTGCCAGTTCATCACAAAAAACCCTGACGATTTTCAATGCCGGCGATGCCAACCTGGTGATTTCACAAGGCATATTCGATGGCCCTTTCGAAACATACAATAGCTTTCCTATTACGATTGCCCCGGGAACCACATGGGACCAGGTTATTCATTTTAAACCATTTGAACTGGGATTGATCGAGGGAACGGTTACCTATATCTCCAACGACCCGGTAACCCCAAGTAAAGTAGTAAATTTAATCGGAACCAGTATTGATGACCCGATCAACGGCTGGGAATGGATTTACACCGGCCACAATTACATTCTGACCGATATCGAATTTCC
>JABMQA010001283.1 GCA_013203545.1 Bacteroidota bacterium | reverse complement strand
TATCATAACCAATCTGCGCTGATCCGCGTCTTTTTTTTTGATACCGATTAATTATGGTTTGACAACTCAGTCCTTTTAACTATTTTCCGGATCATAGCAAATCCGCGCAGATCCGCGTCAAAGATTTTCGGAGATCCAGATGAACGCTGATTAATTATGATAAGAAGCGGACAAAAATTTCTTAAAGTTCGAAAATGTCATCAAAATCGACAAAGAAGGAATTGTATATCATCCAGAAATTCCAGGCCTAAACTATAGAATTTATCCGTAGTTCTGGGGAGGTTATTTTGGAAATTTCACTGAGCAGTTACTGTCCTTAATGTATATATTCTAACAAATCAACATTGGTCAGCATCTTAAAATGTAAACCACAGGATAAAGCGTATATTTATGATTTGGAAGGAAAGTATGTGCGTGTTAATGATTAAGAATATGTGGCTTAATGTTGAAACCGATTACATTAAAGATAGCAAAATAATCCTGTTCATCCGGAATGATGTGCTGAAAAAGTACCGGATTATTCAATAATTTCTGAATGAGAATGAAATGATCGAGACTAAATATAATTTTGAAAAACGCTTCAAGTTGTTTCCCCTGGATTAGTCCAACGATCAGTGCAAGTGCTGATGAGACCAGGTTAATAAATAAGAGGTAGGTTAGTGCTTTTATAATAATGGTGAGTAGCAGTGAGAGTGAGAGTAATTTTTTTTGAAACCTGGTGAGTATGAAGAGTTCAAGAACACCATAGGCCCCGCCGAGTGTAACTCCGATTATAAATGCATTCTCATCAGTCAGCTATTTATTGCCTGCAAAAGTAGGGTAAAATATATTTTATTCGGTTAGGAGTTATTACATTTGCATAAACACCTCAATATGATCCAAAAGATTTCGATACTTTTTTTAATTCTGTTCAATGCACTAACAATCTTTTCCCAGAATGAAGTCTATGAGCAAACCATCCGTGGAAGGGTGCTGGATAAAGTTACCCGCTCACCCTTACCCGGTGCTACCATTATCATTCCCGGTACCGATCCTTTGGTTGGGACCACTACTGATATTGACGGGTATTTCCGCCTGGACCACATTCCGGTTGGCCGGATAAACCTGTCGGTAAGTTACATGGGGTATGAGTCTGTTGTATTGAATAATATCCTGCTAACTTCGGGCAAGGAGCTTATTATGGATATCGAGCTGGAGGAGAAGGTAATAACCACCGAAGAAGTAGTGATCACAGCCCGGTTTGAAAAGGACAAGCCCCTGAATAAAATGGCGACGGTAAGTGCACGCTCCTTTTCGGTTGAAGAGTCCAGCCGTTTCGCAGGGAGTTTGAATGATCCCTCCCGAATGGCAGCCAATTATGCTGGTGTGGTTATCGTTGATGATTCGAGGAATGATATCATCATTCGTGGAAACTCGCCACTTGGATTGTTATGGCGCCTTGATGGTATTGATATTCCCAATCCCAATCATTTTGGTTCATTGGGAACTACCGGTGGACCAGTAAGCATACTCAACAACAACCTGCTTACCAACTCCGACTTTTTCACAGGTGCCTTTCCGGCAGAATACGGCAACGCCATCTCCGGTGTGTTCGATCTGCAAATGCGAACCGGCAACAACGAGAAACGCGAATATACCGGGCAGATCGGTTTCAACGGCTTTGAGGTTGGGTTAGAGGGTCCGTTCAGCAAGAAGAACAAGTCGTCATACCTGGCCAGTTACCGGTATTCTACATTGCGTGCATTCCATGCATTGGGCATCGATTTCGTGGCAGGAAGTTCGGTGCCCGATTACCAGGACCTTTCGTTCAAGCTGGATTTCCCAACCAAAAAGTGGGGGAGGTTCTCCGTTTTCGGAATTGGTGGAAAAAGCAAGATCAGGCTGTACGATAGCGAAAAGGATGAAGATGAATTCTCGTGGGGCCTGGCAGGTACCGACACCGATTATAGCTCAGAGATGGGTGCTGTGGGGCTATCGAATACCTTTTTCTTTGATGAGAATTCCCGGCTCAGAACAAACCTTTCATTGCAGGGTGCACGCAGTCTTGCTTCCGTTGATTCGATCGTAACACTGGATCCGCTGGCGAAGTCCGATTATTACGATTCCGATTTCCGCGAGATCATCTATTCGTTTTCATCACACCTGGCACACAAATTCAGCAGCCGCAACAATATCATCGGAGGTGTAATCATCGAACGGTACGATGTTAGATATGTTGACAGCGTTTTTGACGAATCCATTTTCAAAATACGCACCAATGCCAACGGATTTCTCAATCTTTACCAGGCTTATTTCCAGTGGCAACACAAATTCTCGAAGGAACTGGTGCTTAACAGCGGCCTGCACTGGCAGCAGTTTTCATTGAATTCATCCTGGTCGCTGGAGCCAAGGGTTGGCCTCTCCTGGGAATTAAAGCCCAGCCATACCCTGAGTTTTGGATATGGGTTGATGAGCCAGACCCAGCCCAAAATGAACTACTTTACACGGACAAAACTTCCCGACAGCACTTTTGTGGAAACCAACCGTGGTATGGGATTTTCGAGAAGCCACCAGGTGGTATTAGGGTACGATCATCACCTTTCGGGGCCGGTACGTATCAAAGTAGAGACCTATTACCAGTACCTGTTCAATATCCCTGTAAAGGAAAGCTTCCCTGAATTTTCGTTAATAAATGAGGGCGACTACTTTGCCATCACTTTAGAGGATAGCCTGTTGAACAGGGGGGCCGGGCACAACTACGGTCTTGAGCTTACCCT
>JABMQA010001282.1 GCA_013203545.1 Bacteroidota bacterium | reverse complement strand
GTGGCACCTACCTCTCCTTTGATGATGTAATCCTGAGCCCCCTGTTTCACCATCTCAACACCCAGCAATTCATCAAGCACTCCGGTAAATACAACTACGGCTGTGTTGGTTTTGGTTTGAATGACTGTTTGTAATGTAGCAATGCCGGTTGAATCGGGTAAACCAAGATCCAGCAATACAATATCAAAAATATTTTGATTAAGCAGGTTGATCCCATCCTTTAGATTTGTTTTCCAGATAAGGGTATAATTTATTCCACTCTCAGAGAGTAGATTTTGCAGAATGCTGTAATCTCCCTGGTTATCTTCAACCAACAATATTTTTACAGTTTGAGATAACATGATCCAAAGTTGTGACTAATCGATAAATTTCAATATCGAATTGTATAATTGTTTTTTGTTTACAGGTTTAATTAAAAAATCGTTGCAACCGGCAGCCAGTGCTTTTTGCCGCTCTTCATTACTCGAAAATGCTGTTATAACAATAATAGGAATGGTTTTATTGGTCTCCCTGATTATTTCGATAACTTCAAAGCCACTAATCTCCGGCAATTGAAGATCCACAATAATCAGGTCGATGTCCGGCATGTTTGCAAAAATTTCCAAAGCATCTTTACCGGTTTCTGCCCAGAGCGCCTTTGCATTTTTTCGATCCAATGCCACTTGGATCAGTTCATAATTGGATCGATGATCTTCTACCACCAGTACCTTTTTACCGTCCAGGTCCAGTTTGGATTTTTTGGTTCCGGGCCTCGTGATAACAGTTTTGCTTTCAGCGTGTGTAATTAAAGGTAAGGTGATCCTGAAAGTTGTTCCGACACCCACTGCACTCTCAAGCCTGATCGTACCACCCAATAATTCAACCAGCTTTTTGGTAATGGTCAAACCCAGGCCGGTACCACTGAATGGACGAACGGCCAATTCCTCAACCTGCCTGAAGCGTTCAAAGATATATTTTTGCTGGTCATCAGCAATTCCAACACCGGTATCGCTGATAAAAAATTCGATCTGGTTATCATCAGTTGCAAGGTAGCCGAAATCTACATGCCCTTCCCTGGTAAATCTGATCGCATTGTTAATAAGGCTTTTAATAACCTGCGATAACCGAAGGGAGTCGGTTTTAATGATGGCGTTTGAAAGCTGCTGATCAGGTAAAAAATTTATCTGTACCTTCGGGCCCTGCCCAAATATATCTTCGCTTCCAGAGTAGTATTTGTAGTTTTCATATGCAAAGTCTTGAAGTACAAACTCCTCGGTTTTAATTTTTATTTCACCGGCCTCGATCATGGCCATTTCGATAATATCACTGATCAATTTGAGCAAAATATCAGAATTGTCTGCGATGGTCTTCTTAAACTGATCTATCTCCTCGCCGGATAAGTCAGTTTCTGAAAGCATTTCTGAAAATCCCACAATTGCATTGAGGGGTGTTCTAATTTCATGGGACATATTGGCCAAAAATGCTGATTTCAGCCTGTCGGAAGCTTGGGCGTTTTCTTTGGATATTAACAATTCCTGTGTAAAATTATGCTTTTGTATGGCCAGTGCATATAAGTAAGAAAGTCTTTCAACTTGTTTTACTTTCCTTTCGCCAAATCCATCTTTTGTGTTGGCTAAAGCTATTTGTCCCACCAGCTCACCATCAATTAATGCCGGTACCGACATGAAATTTTGCAATTGTACATGACCGTGAGGGAGACCCGATGATGTGTGATGATTTTGAGGATCGTTTGTGTAAAAAGCTGTTTTGGTATTTAATGAATGCCCCCACAGGGCCGGATAAGTATTGCCCGTTTTTTCAAAACATATCCCTGTCAGGTCAATTGCGCAACCCCCTTTTATCATTTCAGAATAGGTATGAATCAATAATTCACTACCCGGTTGCTCAATTGTTCCTGCATATCCATGTTGCGAACTGGTAAATTTTTTGGCATAGTTCATTACAAGTTTAGAAATAGAAACAATTGAAATATCCGGTTGGAGTAATTGCTCAGCCAGTTTAGCCATTCCCTCATTTATGGAGGACTCCATCTCCAGCTTTTCGAGCATGTTTTTCTTATCGGTTATATCCTCTACATATCCTTCAAGGAGAAAACTATCAGAATTTGGAATGGTCACTTTTCTGATATGCATGGACCCGATTATAATACTACCGTCTTTACGGTACAATTTATTCTCCGACTTAATGAAATCCTCCTCACCCTCGTTGAGTTTTTTAACTAATTCATGCCTGCGTTGGGGCTCAACGTATATCATATTGGCAATATCGATAAATTTTTCCTTAACCTCAGCAGGAGAATCGTAACCAAAGATTGTGGCAAAAGCTTTGTTTACCTTAAGCATTCTACCCTCGGCAGTGGATTGAAAAATACCCAGGGAGGAATCTTCAAACATGCGACGAAACCTCATTTCGCTATCCTGCAACCGTTCGATAAGTTGTTTTCGTTCGATAGAGTAAGCCAATGTACGGTTAAGTAGCTGACTTGTAACCTCATCCTTGATCAGGTAATCCTGTGCACCACTTTTAACTGCCTCTAAACCGAGTTTGATATTGCTATTATTGGTAAGTACAATGATTGGAATTTCGGGAAACTCATTGTAAAGCGATAAGAAAGTACCCAACCCCTGGCTATCGGGTAAGCCCAAATCGCAGACAATAATATCGTAATGACTTGATTTTAATATCTCGAGTGACAGTGATAACCTGTTTGCATCATCCAGTTGAAATGAAAAGTTGTTGATTTCTGATATCATCTCCCTGAAAATGATGACATCTCCCGGGTTATCTTCGACAAGCAATATTTTCTTTGTTTCATCCATAACAGGAACAATAAGTAATTCTGATCAATCCGGTGCAGATTGTGGCAGTTTTACGATTGAGACCCAAAAATTCTGAAGTTCTCTGACTACCCTGATGAACTGATCAAAATCGATGGGTTTGGAGATATAGCAGTTGGCATGGTTTTCATATGATGCCAATATATCTGCATCACTTTCTGAAGTGCTTAAAACCACAACCGGAATTTTCCTGGTTTTTGGGTTCTGTTTTATTTCAATCAGAACCTCTCTTCCGTCCTTTTTCGGAAGATTGAGATCGAGGAGGATCAAGTCGGGTGTCGGGGCGTCGCGGTAATCACCGGTCTTCATCAAAAAATCCAGAGCTGCCTCACCATCTGACACCACCGAAAGGTGGTTGATAATTTTATATTCCTTCATTGCTTCCCGGGTTAAACGAACATCGCCCGGATTGTCTTCCACCAGAAGTATTTCAATCATTTGTGCTCGGTTTTGATTCATGCCTTTGATACTTTTAGAGGTAAAAATAAAAAAATATTCAATACAATCTGATTATTTGTTTAAACGCTTCAAATTCTTTGCAATGGTAAATTTGAAAATAGAACCCTCACCCGGCCTGGACACCATATAAATATCACCCTGGTGCCGTAAGGCAATTTTTTTACAAACCGCCAATCCAATTCCGGTTCCGGGGTATTCATCCCGCGTGTGTAACCGTTGAAAAATCACAAAAATCCTTTCGGCAAAACGTTCTTCTATACCAATGCCATTGTCAGAAATACTAAATTCGAACATCCCTCTATGGTTTTCTATCGAAATCCGGATGCTGGGTTTTTGTTTACCCCTGAATTTAATGGCATTATCAAGCAGGTTCTGGAAAAGCTGCATCATTTGCGACTCATCTGCTTCGATTACAGGCAGGTTGTCGGATGTAATAACTGCACCTGTTTCCTTGATCATATTCTGAAGGTTTCTTTTAACCTTATCCAACAATTCATTCATATTTACCGGCAGGAAATCCTTACCCTTTGTTCCCACCCTGGAAAAGGTTAACAGATCAACAATAAGTTGTTTCATTCTGTTTGCTCCGTCAACAGCAAAGTGGATAAATTCATGACCCTCCTCACCAAGCTTATCAGCATATCTTTTGTTAAGCAATTGCAGAAAACTTGAAACCATCCGCAAGGGTTCCTGCAGGTCGTGTGAGGCAATATATGCAAATTGTTCGAGTTCCTTGTTCGACCGTTCCAATTCTGCCAATAACATTTTCATTTCCGCTTCAGTCTTTTTTATTTTAGTAATATCCACTGCAGCAGCATACAAAGTATCTTCAAACGAAGTCGTATTCCAATTCAGCCATTTGTATGAACCATCTTTACACCGCCACCGGTTCATAAAATTAATGGTAACGGCTCCCTTCAATAGTTTTTCCATTTCTTTAAGCGTTGGCTCAATGTCGTCCGGATGGGTAAACCCGATGAAGGGGACAGACAACAATTCTTCACGGGAATATCCGAGCAGCTTTTCCCAGGCAGGGTTAAGCTGCCTGAAATAACCATCAACACCGGCAATACATAACAGGTTACTGGTAACATTGAAGAACCTGTCCACCTCTTCTCTTGCCTTTTTAATTTCGGTAATGTTACGAATAATAGCCATTAAATGTTTTTCACCTTGAAAAACGAGTGTAGTACCTATCACCTCTGAATTAATATACGTCCCATCCTTTCGAATATCTACAGTTTCACCATGAAAAACGTCACCGGCAGTTGCTTCCATAAAGAATCTTTGCAGCTCATTACCATAATCCGGATGCACCAGGTCCGCAGGTCCCATGGTTAAAAACTCCTCCCTGGAATATCCATAAATAATTGATGCTGCGGGATTCACCTCCACGATACCCCCGGTCATATCACAAATAAAGATGGCATCTGTAACGGATTCGAATATTTTTCGGTGTTGTTCTTCGCTTTCACTGAGTGCTTCCTGTATGATTTTACTTTCGGTAATATCAGTAGCAAATATTCCCACATGGCTTACCTCCCCATCATTATTAAGAATGGGGTAAACGCTGGTTTCGAAATTCAGGTTATTTCTCGAATCTTCAAATAATATAGGTTTACCGGTTTCAAAAACACTGTTTATTTTTGTTTTGCGAAAGGCAAGCAGATCCTTTGGAAAGAAATCAAATAAGTTCAACCCAACCATCTCACCGGCAACTTTCCCGAAACGTTGGGCCCCTATATCATTAATAATGTTTATGATGCCATTTTTTTCGATCATGGCAATGGTATCTGTTGTGGCATTGAGTAAAATATTTTGGATGGCTTCAGATTGTATCAGGGCCTCTTCCACCATTTTCCTGCTGGTAATATCAATAACCCCTGATTGGTATCCGATCTGGTTTCCATCTTCATCCATAACAGCAGTTTTCTGTCCCCAGGCAATAAAGGATGAACCATCCTTTTTCAAGGCAAAAAACTCACCTTCCCATTTTCCGGTAGTATTCAGTGCGGTAGAAATTTCATCAACTTTTGATGCATCTTTAATAAAGTCGGAAACATGCCGGCCAATCACTTCATTTTGGTTTTATATCCCCAAAGTTTAAGAAATGCCGGATTCACATGGGTTATCCTGCTATTATTATCTGAGGTATGGTTCGCTGAAATGGATGATTCGAATACCAGGTTTTTTAACGACAACTCCTCCTGGATTGCTTTCAGTTCGGAAATATCGGTACCATGTCCAACAAGGTAAGGTACGTTATGAATTTTAGCTAGCCTTCCCATAAAATAGTAGGGGGTTTTCAAACCATTTTTGGTGAGCAATTTTGCTTCAAGCTGGGCAGCCCCTTTTTCGAAAACTTCCTGAACACGCCCGGCAACCAGTTCAACATCCCTGCCTTCAAAAAAATCAACCGGTGACCTGTCATCCATTTCCTCCCGGGTAAACCCGGTGACATCTTCAAAATTCTGGTTCCATTTTACCAGCCTGCCTTGTGATGAAAACATAAAAAACACACCTGGCAGGCTGTTTATAATCGTTTCAGAGAGGTTTTTTTCATCCAGGAGCGCTTTCTCAACTTCATCCCTTTTCAATATTTCATTCTTCAACTGTTCGTTGGTGGTTCTCAACTCCTCTTCAATGGCAGCCCTTTCCTGTATTTCCCTCATGAAATCCTCGTTGGTTGCCCTTAATTCCTCTTCTACTACTGCTTTTTCTTGGATCTCTTCCTGAAGCTGTAGATTTTTTTCATCAAGTTCCTTCGTCCTCTCCGCAACCAGGCCCTCCAGGTTTTTTCGCTGATTTTCCAACTGAATCTGTGCTAACTTGAGCTCGGTAATTTCATGAGCAACCGACTGTGCGTACAATACCCTGCCCGATTCATCCATCACCGGATGAATATTCATGCTGTACCACCGGGGCTGACCATTGACCTCAGTTATTGTTTCGCCTGACCATGGTTTGTTGTTTTGAATAACCTCCCGTATAGCATACAAATGTTTTTGCGCTAATTCCTGCGGAAAGATATCTTGCAACCTTTTTCCGTGAAAATCCGATGGCTTCCCGCCAAGTTGCCTGGCTGCAGCCTCATTCATAAAAAGATATTCTCCATTAATGTTGATGGTAAAAATGGGATCGTTGGAGGTATCAACCAGCTTGCGGTATTTTTCTTCGTTTTCAGTCATTTCTATCGAAAGTTTAATAATAAAATAATTGTACCCCAACTGCAAAACGTCGGTAAATGTAGCGAACTAATACACAGAAGTCAAATGATAATCTTGATTATTTGGTAAAATGAATTATCCAGGTTGTTTCAAAATTAAACAACCCCAATTTATTAATGCACAGAAACAACGACATACCGGGATAAAACAGGCCTATATTTCCTCGGCAAGCTGGAGAAACCTTTTATAGGGTATCGCCAGCATACTTTTCGCCTGTAGTGCACCATTGGCCTGGCCGATCATCGAGACTTTGGCTGCGGTTTCGGGATCAGGCGCTTCGTAAATATCAATAAAATCATATTCACCCAGGATGGCATAGTGGGCCAGGAACTTAACTTGAGGACATTTGTCCTTAACCTGCTCCAGCCAGTTGCGCCCCTGGCGTTCACGGTTTTTCATTTCATATGAAAGGTCGGTTGAGAGTTTGGTGAATAAAATGTAAGTTTGCATAATTACCTCCGTTTTTATTGATTGTCTCTGGATTTGAAAGCTTAAAAATAGTAAAAAAAATTAAAATATCAAATTACTGTTGATATTAAGTATTGAATTGGTTATCCGATCCGTTAATTGTTGCCAGATGGAAGCCCAAATACACTGCAGTTGCTGATGTGGATTTGTAATCCGAAAGTGCAATCAACCAACTCTATTCTTCCCGGTTTTCCAGGTTTTCCAGGGGCACTTCAGGTTCAATTTCTATTTCACGTTCCTTCTTTTGCGGGAAAATCAGGTTAAATCCAAACCGGATTGTAAAAGCAGTTGCATCGTGCAACGCAAAGGGAGCTGTTAAATTTTCGTTGACCAGGTAAAACTGAACGGGACCCAAATTGGCAGCAAAGCCAACACCCAGGTTCATGGCATTATTCCGGGAGACGGAATAGGAAAACATGAGGTTCAGGTAATCCGTAAATTTACGGGTATAGGCTACCGTTGCCGAAGGCCAGTTCACCTCCTCCAGAAACTGGTTCCTGAACATAAATCCAAACTGATCTTTGGGGGTCAGGTGATAATCAAGGTTAAGGAACAGTGATGTTGGCAAGGAGGAAGTGTATTTTTCCTCGAGTTCTTTTATACCGAATTCATCTGCAATGGAGTCGAGGATCTTACTCATACGGTCCTGGTTGAAATCATCGTCCTCAAAAAACTCGTTGAGATCCACACCTTCGAAGGTAACGACCTTATCCGGATCCTGGGTTTTATAATTTTTTAAATTGGAGTTCCATGAGATACTTCCAAGGTTTACAAGGCTGGCAGCAACAGTAAATCGATCATTGATCAGGTATTGCCCTCCCAGGTCGATGGCAAAACCGCTATTCCCGGTATTGGTGAATAAATCGCTCGTTTCGAATCCCCCGTTGTCTATCCCGGGAGAAGAAATATTAATCTGAATGTCCGTCTGGGCCGAAAGGGAAAAATCATTGGGATCGGTCGTAAGCCTAATACCCATCTTTTTTGTATAGATGTTTGCTATTCCCTGCAGGTATTTCAGGTTTGCACCAAGCGATAGCTTTTCATTTATCTGACGCGAATACCCCAGCGAATATTCCCTATAGTAGCTCATATTTATGGCATTCCCGCCAAGGTCGATGGTTTTGCCTAAATAATAATCACTGCCATTTCCATAAAGAAAAAATCTTATCAAATCCCTGGTAATGGTAAAATTGCCACTGGCTATTTCAGCAATCCTGAAATGAAATGTATTTTTCCTGACCTGTATTCCAAAGGCAAACAACTCCTCTACCAGGTTTATGTTCCCTGTATTTTTATCCTTCAGGTTACCCAGAAGATAATCCCGGTCCAGGTAGAGTGAATCACCCCTTTTCTGGAAAATATCATCATACCTGAAGGTATTCTCGAAACCGGTTTTAAAAGATGAGAGAAACGGAATGCCTATATAAAGCCGGTACCCGGGTGAAACTGCCGGATTGATATTTCTGGTTTGGGGAACAATAGGCAGGTAATAAAGTGTTTTGTCGGATTGTGCATTCAGGTTGGTACTGAAAGCCCACACAAGGATAATCGCAATAAGGAATATCTTATATTTAAGACTTGTTATGTTTGTATTCATTTTCATATCGCCCTCCCTAGTTATCGTTAATTTTTACCCCTGCCAGTGTCCCGATCTTAATCTGCATGTTGTAATCCTTATATATTCTTACCAGATCACTGTTGGTGGTTGACAAGCTTGCACGCAATATCATCTTTTTAGCGTCCACAATATTACCAAGTCTGTCTGAGGTCACTGTAATGTCAGTCAATTTGTGTGCAGGTTCTGTAACCTTGTATTCGGGCGGTCCCGACACAGGTGCTGCGGCAAGTATCCGGTGGTCGCCTTCCGTTATTAGCGAGTCGAGGGGATTAAAATCGGCGTCAGTAAAAATAAGCTGCATATCCACCTCAAGCGGAAAACCGTTATAAGTATTTATCCTGAATGTAACATAATCCAGTTCATCCGGGTTCTGGTTGAAATCAAATTTCAGTGTATCCTCCACCACGAACTGGTGGATTGCCGTGAACAATTTAAACTCAATCTCAACATCCACGGCCATCCTGCTGCTGTCAAGCACAAAATTCAAGTCAAGCGAATCACCTTCATAATTGGTGATGGCACCAAGATCGTAGTAAAACATTTCAGGAGAAATATTAAATGCCTCCCCCAGATTGTTTTCGCTAAAATCGTTGTTGGTTATAACGGTTTCACCTATCTGCCCGATTGTGGGGGAATCGATATCGAAAATATTGGGTTCACCGGGTCCTTTCAAAAATATATCCACCTGTTGGGAGTTTTTGCCGGAGGTTACGTACAATTCATCGGCAACAATTGTAATAGGCGTTCCAAACGAGTTCTTTGTGGTAATATAAATATCTACGGCACCAGGCCCTACCTCAATGCCGCCAAAGGTGGTCTTTTCAAAGAAATTGATATTGATCGAATCCTTGAAATGCATTTTATAATTGCCTAGGTATCCGAACAGCTTACTGAATTCAAGGTCATTAATTTCAATCGAGAAGTCAAACGCATAGGGTGTCAGGTTTGGATTTTCATCGCCATAAATGGTGAACTCAGCACCAACGGTAATTTCATTACTGGTCGTATCACCTGAAAAGTCGAGTAAATATTCTTCAAGATTTACAAGATGGTTGAAGGTAACCCATGGGTCCTGGTTTGGATTGTTAAGTGATGAGTTTAAAGTAAGTGGTTCGTGCGATGTAATGTGAACCAGTTGATGAAAAGTCATTACAAGGGAAGCCTGGTCGCGGTTCAAGTCGGTTTTGCCGCTTAACTGAAAAGTACCGTTTTTCATATGTACTTCATCAAGACGCTGTCCGGATGTGTCGGTGATCAACTGGAAATTAAAATCAAAATCCTGTGTAACAGATGAACCGGGAGGGGGTAATATTTCGATGGGTATCTCCTGATTGAAATCGAATCCCTGGTCGGGGATCTTCATGATCTTTTCGGCATCTTCAGAAATAATTTCTTTTGCACTGTAAACCAGACTCAAAGAATTATCCGGATTTGTTTTGATGAAAACAAGCGTGGAATCGCCGAAAATATCCCCGATCCCGAAAGTGGAATTAACCAGCGGGAAGGCAAATTCCGGATTCCATTCAGGTTTTGCCAGTTTGCTAAAATCGAAATCATCCTTTAGTTTATTACAGGAAAAAATCAGGGAAAACAACAGCATAAGTAAAGGCATAATTGCATATGCCCTGATGGGATTTGTGGTAAAAAAATTTTTCATAATATTATCATTTTATACAACAACTAACTGTTATTGTTTTCAAAGATAATAAGGAAATGCATAAGTATCTGCAAAATTTTTAATTAAAACTTTATCTGAGCAATCATCCTGATCCGTATCAATGAATTCCCCCCTTAGTAAAATTTCGGATCCGTCAGGGAAAAGGCTTATATCAAAAGTCCCCTGGCTGATCGGATTATCACATATTGTTTTAATCTTCCAATCCATTGTAAATACTATCGACATGGGAACATCAGGGGTTCCCGTAAGCACATGGTTATAATAATTGGCATTGGCCCCTCCGGTCATTTCAAATTCATCATCATATGGCTGATAGGGTGTAATATATCCATTCACCCAATAAAGGTCACGCTGGGCTTCCACTGCAATAATTTTATTTTCGTTGGCATAAGTGGATATATCATATGATAATACAAATTTTTTCTCTCCTGCCACAAGCTCCCCGGTATTCTGATATACTAATTCACCGGTTAAAGTGATACCC
>JABMQA010001281.1 GCA_013203545.1 Bacteroidota bacterium | reverse complement strand
GAAATATATTCAATGCAATTCTGCTCCGTTTTAAACATTTCTTCAAATTCCATTTGATCTCCTGGATAATTCATCCCATAAAAGTAATATTTTACGGGAGAAGATTACATACCCCATTATACTTTATTGTGTTTTACTACATCAAGTATAGTCAACATAATGAAAAATAATTTGATTGTACCTTGCGATTCTTCAGTAAGAAAATCAAAAGCTGTTGATGGGGAAGCTTTATGAAAAGTTCTTATTTGTAAATAGTCTTGAACAACATCTTCAACAGTTAAAGTCATGGTTTGAGCATCAGCTTTATAATGCTTACCTGCTTTTTTTAATACTTTAATTTTAACATCAACAATATCACTGTCTGCAATTTTGATAGCATCAATCAGTTGTTGTTTGTTTTGATTCGAAAGAGTTTCAATAGCTGAAGCTCCAAATCCAACATAATCCAATATAAACTGACTATGAAAATAATTAAAAATTTCTTTCCCAATCTCTCTATCCATTTGACTGGCACGAGAAATATATAAAGTTTTTTCAGAGGTATTTTCAACCACATCGAATGGACGTTTAATTTGGTCTCCAAAACTATATTTCTCTTTTTTTGTTTTCCCCAAACGCTCGTCGCGGGTAAAAATTTCTTTTATTCTGCCTTTGGGATAGAAATATAGACTTTCAGAAATGATTTTTTGTCGTGTTAAAGAATAGGAATATTCGTATTCTATGCCTTTACTAACAAATCGAATAAAATAAGTACTGGGCTTACTATTATAACCATTAAATTTAAAGGGCTGAAAGTTGTAAATAGTATTTTCATTATGCTGGTGAGATTCAAATACTAAAGCATTACAAAACCGAATGGCTTTTATAATATTACTTTTCCCAGAAGCATTTGCACCATAAATAGCTATCGTTTTTAAAATGGGGGTGTTATTAAAATCAAACAAATTATTGCTGAGTGCTCTGGCATTTGCTGATTTTATATTCGCAGCTCTAAAATCAAGAACTATTTCGTCCTTAATCGAGAAAAAATTACTAATTCGAATTTCTAATACCATTTTAATGTCTGTATTTGTAATTATTTTGCAAATATAGAGAATAAAAATGATTAAAACGCATAGAACTCCCTTTTTAAATTTTCATTTCACAATCTATCTCAAATTGAATGATAGTTAACATAGTCTGTTCTTCTTTGCCTTGTTGCCAACGTAGAGCTATAATTATTGATTTTATTTTTAAAATATCATTTTCACTTTACTTTCCCAATTTGGAGGAATATGATCAACTCCTTTTCTAATCATGTTGTTACATACGTAATGACTCAGTTAATAAAATGTAAAAATATGTTCTTCCAACAACTTTTCCAAATTTTTTTCCAGTGAGTTAAGTATTTACCGGTGAACAAAAAAAAGCTGCCCCGAAGGGCAGCTTAAACTCAAACTTCTGCAACTTCGGGAACGGCAACCGTATTGAGGATGAATTCAGTGGCTTTCTGTGCCCGGGAGCTGGCCCAGATGATCCAGTTGGTGTTTTCGGTTAGCCTGGAGGCCCAGCCTTTGAGGTAGGCTGCTGAATTGTTGATGTCATGATCCAGGCCGGCAACTGCTGCCAGGTAGGAGGCGCCAAGCTCGGCAACCAGTTCTTCCCTGGAATAATTCCTCATGTGGGAATCATCAAATGCTTTGTAGCTGTCGAATCGGCCGGTACGTTTGCTGTGGCCACTCGCGTGTACTAGTTCATGAAATAGCGTGGCGTAAAATTCAGCGCCGGAAGCGAAATATTTCATTTCAGGAAGTCTCACACGGTCCAGGTCGCGGTTGTAGGAAGCACGGCCGGATTTATCGTAGATGATCTTCGGTGCGTCCGGCATGCTGGCGATGATATCCTGTGCTGACTGACTTCTCACATGATTGCGTTCTTCGGCTCGTGTTGAAAGCTCATTGATGCGGGTCTGGCCGATCTCATCAAAGTCGCACTGGTCGGTGTTGAAAACGTTGTAGTAGCGCAGAAAGAATTTTGCTGATTCTTTTCCGGTTTCAGGGTCAATGTCAACCAGGCGTTTCCAGAAAACAACGATCGTGGATTTCTCGCCCCTT
>JABMQA010001280.1 GCA_013203545.1 Bacteroidota bacterium | reverse complement strand
TTACCAGTGCGATGTGGATGTGATCGGCAGCGATGCGTTGTTGAATGAAGTGGAGTTGGTTCAGATAATTGATGATGTATTTGGCAGGTTGAATGTTTCGGTGGAGGTTAAGCTCAACAATCGTAAAATTCTTGCCGGGATAGCCGAACTGATGGGCGAAGCCGATAAGATGATGGATATTACCATTGCCATCGATAAACTTGAAAAAATAGGATTGGAAGCTGTAAACGGAGAGCTATCGGAAAAAGGAATATCGCTGGAGGCCATACAAAAGCTGCAGCCGGTTTTGCTGATGCAGGGATCAACATCGGAAAAACTTGTAACCCTTGCCGAAACGCTCAAAGATTCGGAGATCGGGATGAAAGGAATCGGGGAGATGAAATATATTTTCAAACAAACCGAAATCCTGAAATTAAATACCCGTGTTGAACTGGATCTTACATTAGCCCGTGGTCTGAATTATTATACAGGTGCTATCATAGAGGTAAAATCCCGTGATGTCCAATTTGGCAGCATATGCGGGGGTGGCCGTTACGACGACCTGACCGGTATTTTTGGGATGCCGGGCACTTCGGGTGTGGGTATCTCCTTTGGCGCCGACAGGATTTATGACGTAATGCTCGAACTGGATGCGTTTCCTGAAAACAAGGAATCAGCTTCACAGGTGTTTTTCGTAAACTTTGGAGAAGATGAAGAAAAAGCTTGTCTTGGGATTTTACAGAGAATCAGGAAAGCAGGGATCAACGCCGAAATTTTCCCTGAGGCCGCCAAAATGAAAAAGCAGATGAATTATGCCGACAAAAACAATATTCCCTTTGTGATCCTAATGGGCAAAAATGAAATTGAGAAAGATGTGCTATCGGTTAAAGATATGAAAACAGGTGAACAGAAGGAGATGAGGGTTGAGGATTTTATTAAGATGGTGAAGGGATGATTTTCATAGGTCATATTACAATTTTTGAGATAGTGCACCGGATATCAAATTGAATTCGGATCGCATATGTTTTTAAGTTGTAAGATAATGGACAATGCTTGTCCGAAAACGACCAAATCTCAACAGCTTGATCGTATAAAGGGTTGATTTTATGACACTAAAGTTTGGTATACTTTTTTCATTGTAGTTCAGAACAATCAAACACAGCGCTATGAAAAAAAATTACCTTCTCACACTAATCGCATTCCTCCTCTTTCACATGATACCGGCACAACGGTTTCAACCGATGGAACTTACCAGGGGAGATGAAGAGATCAATCTGGGAACCCTTCAGGAGGCATTCTACGAATGGTCGAAAAAGCAAGACCCAACCACCATTAAAGCCAACAAACCTTTCCATCGCTGGATGTGGTTCAACCAGATGCGGCAACCTGCTGATGAATCGATGAATGTTGCCTGGAATTATTACAAAGCTGCCGAAAAGATCAGCAATTTGAAGCATGATCAAAAATCCTTTTCGCTGAATGGGTGGATACCCGTTGGCCCCATGGATTTGGTGCCTTCTACCTCCAATGCCCCAATTCATGATATCGGACGGCTGAATTGTATCGCTTTTCATCCCGATGACCCCAACGTATTCTGGGTTGCAGCACCACAGGGTGGCGTTTGGAAAACATCGGATGGCGGGCAAAACTGGATGCCGCTTGGTGACGAACTGCCCGTAATGCGGGTAAGCGATATTGCCGTTGATCCCAACAATCCGGATGTGATGTACATCTGCCTGGGTGATTATGGGTATTTAATGCTGTTCCAATACAATGCCGGCAGGCCAACACATTATGGCTTGGGCGTATATAAATCCAGCGACGGTGGGTTGAACTGGGAGCCTACCGGACTTACCTTTATGATAGAAGATGGATACGAAGGTTTGATGCGACGCGTCTTTATTAACCCGGACGATCCCTCCGAACTTCTGGCAGCAGGTGTTTCGGGTATATACAAATCCAACGACGGTGGTGTAACATGGGATATCAAAAGTGAAAGGTTTATCTGGGACATCGAGCAACAACCCGGCAGGTACAGCACGCTGTATGCAACTTCGTATCAAAACAGCCATGGAGGGTGTGGAATTCATAAATCCGATGATTTTGGGGAAACGTGGCAATTATTGAATACCGGAATCCCCCAGTACAATGCCGTACTAAGGATTGAAGTTGCTGTGGCCCCTTCCGACAGCAATTACGTATATTCAGCCTGTTCGGGATACGATGATGCCTTTTATGGCTTCTACAAATCAACGGATGCCGGTCAGTCGTGGACAAAGACTGCTGATAGTAGCGAGGTGAATATTTTCGGGCAAACCAACGGCGCACCGGATAATAAGTTGGCTCAGGCAAGCTACGACATGTGGGTGATGGTGGATAAGGATGATCCGGAACTGGTATTTACCGGGGGGATGAATATCTGGGGGTCGCCTGATGGGGGTGAAACCTGGGATCCCTGTTCCTTCGGGTTCGACTATTTTGGCGAGAGCATCCACTTCGATCACCACTTTGTTAAGCAAAATCCATTGGATGAACAGATATATTTCTGTTCCGATGGCGGACTGTTCCGTACGGATGAACTGGTGTTGGGAGACAGACATCTTTTTGACAGTTGCTGGACCGGCAACCATCTCACACCTGATTGTTTTCAATTCGAAACCCAATGGGAAAACCTGAGTAGCGGATTGATGATCACCGAATTTTACCGGCTGGGGCTGAGTTATAACAACCCGGGATACCTCATCGCCGGCAGCCAGGACAATTGTGTTTTCAAAAAAGATCCCGCTGATGACTGGATCAACCTTACCCAGGGCGATGGCATGGAGGGGATGATTGACGCCAACAATCCGGAAATATTGTATGCTTCCAACCAGTTCGGGGTACTTTACAAATCATACAATGGAGGCCAGAATATGACACCAAATCCCATCACCATCAACATCCTGCTCCAGGAAGGGCTGGGTGTGTGGGTTACACCTTTCCAGATGGACCAACAACAGCCCGAGATTGTTTTTGCCGGATTTTGGAATGTTTGGCGCTCGGCAGCAGGCGGTTCGGGATGGTATAAAATTTCCAACTTTTCAAACATGCCAGGTTATGGACAGCCCAAACCCATATGGGATATGGCAATCGCACCCAGCAATTCCGATGTGATGTACATCTCCAAACAACCCTATCCCCTTGCAGGTTTAGGACTTTCCGGTGAGATCTGGCGGACAGTTGACGGTGGTGACAACTGGGATAATATTACTAACGGTCTTCCTAGCCTGAATACTTACATCAACGACATTGCCGTTACTGAAGATCCTGATCGGGCCTACATCGTTTGTTCCGGATTTGTTGATGCTGAAAAGGTATTTATGACTGCCAATGGTGGACAAAGCTGGGAGAACATCTCAGGTATGATCCCCAACATTGCCGTCACATCAATTGTATACCAGATAGGGAGTCCGCTCAACGATCTGTATGTGGGGTCGGATATGGGTGTGTTTTTCAGAAACGATAACTATGACGACTGGATCCTTTACAGCGATGACCTGCCCAATGTAATTGTAAATGAACTGGAGATCAGTTACCCGGAAAACAAACTGTATGCAGCAACCTATGGCAGGGGAATATGGCAGGCCGACCTGATGAATCCGGTGACTGGTTTTGATGAGTCCGGTTCTTTTATCAGGCAATTGGAGGCCGGGGTATCACCCAATCCGTGCACGGAAAATTTTCAGCTTACAGTGTCCGGAGAGGTTCCCGGGGAGATTGAATTTGAACTCATCGATATTCTTGGCAACAGGGTACTGCATGCTGATTTTGCATTAACCAACAATCAGGCAAATCGAATTGTGGATGTATCGAACCTGACGCCGGGATTGTATTTTGTCAGGATCTATTCGGGCAATCAGTCGAAGGTATGCAGGCTGGTGAAGAATTGATACTAATATGTCCCCCCTTTTGAAAAGGGGGTCGGGGGATTAGATATGGAATAAAATGCATTTATTATAATATCTTCCAAATACAAATACCTTTAATTTATAGACGAGTCACTCTTTGAAGTGTCTAAAAAATGATGGAGAAATAAATAGCCCCGTTCTTCAGAGACTGTGTGAAAATAATTTGAAATTTGACTGGCACCGAGATTTATCCCGGTGGACAGAATTGCAAAGTTTTACTGGGCTTTAGCCCAAATAGCTCATTTTGTGGGCTAAAGCCCGATTTGATTAGGTTCTCCTAATCC